>JAVBJR010000380.1:0-3097 GCA_031546965.1 Dysgonomonas sp. | reverse complement strand
TTTTGGTTGTATATATCGAGTCAATACGATTGTGCGTAACGCGTGCTTTTTGCACAACGCCAAAATGTGCTCCAATTTTCGTGATTGTAATAAGAACATTGTAGATTTTTCATTGCATTTCAAAACGAATTTTTCACTTTTGGGAAAAATTAGAAAGTTGTCGAAGTTGTCGCGAGTCGACGCGATGCGTCGACTGCGGACGACAAAACCGATATTTTTTAGTATTTAATCTAGTGAAAAACTGTCACAGTGGTTATGTACTCCAAACAACCTTTTCCCTTTTTGCAGAACAAAAAACGAGAAATAAAACATTTGCAAAGTGCGGAATGAAGTATAACGTAATTCGCAAGGTACGCCGTGATGAAATTCGTGCAGAGTGAATTAATGATTCTTTGCAGAGTGAAGTGATTATTCTTTGCAAAGTGCAGAGTGAATTACAGATGCTTTGCAAAGTGCAGTGCAAAATATGGATTCTTTGCAAAGTAGAAGGAAACTAAGTGCAGAGTAAAGTAATGATTCTTTGCAAAGTGCAGAGTAAAATACAGATAATTTGCAAAGTGCAGAGTAAAATGCACATACTTTGCACAGTGAAATACAGATACTTTGCAAAGTGCAGAGTGAAATACAGATACTTTGCAAAGTTCAGAGTGAAATGGATACTTTGCAAAGTGCAGAGTGAAATACAGATACTTTGCAAAATGCAGTGCAAAATATGTGCAAAGTAGAGCTAAACAAAGTGCAGAGTGAATTAATGATACTTTGCAAAGTAGAGCTAAACTAAGTGCAGATTGAAATACAGATACTTTGCAAAATGCAGAGTGAATTACATATACTTTGCAAAGTGCAGAGTGCAATACTGAAACTTTGCAAAATACAGTTAAACATGGATTCTTTGCAAAGTAGAGCTAAACAAAGTACAGAGTGAATAAATGATTCTTTGCAAAGTGCAGAGTGAATAAATTATTCTTTGCAAAGTGCAGAGTGAATTACAGATATTTTGCAAAATGCAGTGTAAAATATGGATTCTTTGCAAAGTAGAGGGAAACTAAGTACAGAGTGAATTAATGATTCTTTGCAAAGTGCTGTGCTGAACGCAGATACAATGCAAAGTGCAGAGTGAAATACATATTCAAAACAGCAAAACAATGATTTTTGCAAAAGTGCAGAGTGAATTACAGATTCTTTGCGAAGTGTTGAGTGTAACAATCTGGGAATTAATGATTACCTATTTTGCAAAGTGCAGTGCTGAACACAGATGCTTTGCAGAGGGAAATACAGGTACTTTGCAAAATGGTGTGCAGAATATGGATTCTTTGCAAGTGCAGAGGGAAATACAGATACTTTGCAAAATGGTGTGCAGAATATGGATTCTTTGCAAGTGCAGAGTGAAACACATGGGTCATTTACAAATTGCAGTGCAAAACACCAGTGTCAAAAAAGTGCAAAGCGGTAATACTCGTATCCTCCCTTTGCAAAGTGTAGAGCGATGCAAATATTTTTGCAAAGTGCAGTGCAAAGAACAGATACTTGGTTATAAGTACAATGCAAAATACAGATTGTCCACAAAATGAAGCAATTTGCAAAGTGCAAAGTTAAAAATAATTTATGAAATGCAAAGTGAAACAATTTGCGAAATTAAACATAATTTGCAAAGTTAAACATGATTTACAAAATGCAGTTAACCATTATTCGCCAAGTGCAAAGTGAAACAATTAGCAGTTAATAATGTACAAATTGCAAAGTGCAAAGTAAAACATAATTTACAAAGTGCAAATTAAAACTTAATTTGCAAAGTGCAAAGTGAAACAAATTATAAATTGTAAAGTAAAACATCATTTACAAAGTGCAAAGTTAAACATAATTTGCAAAGTGCAAAGTTAAACATAATTACAAAGTGCAAAGTGAAACAATTTACAAAGTGCAGAGTAATTATAGACATAATTTGCAAAGTGAAAAGTGAAACTTAATTTACAAAGTGCAAATTAAAACTGCATTTACAAAGTGCAAAGTGGAACAAATTATAAATTGCAAAGTGAAATAATTTGCAAAGTTAATAATGTACAAAATGCAAAGTGAAACACAATTTGCAAAGTTACAAATAAAACAACTTCCAAAGTGCAAAGTTAAACATAATTACGAACTGCGATGTGAAACATGATTTGCAAAGTGCAAAGTAAAGCATTACTTACAAAGTGCGAAGTGAAACATAATTTACAAAGTGCAGAGTTAACCATGATTATTCTCAAGTGCAATTTGAAACATAGTTTACAAAGTGCAGAGTTATAGACATAATTTGCAAAGTTCAAAGTTAAACAATTTGCAAAGTGCAAAGTTACAAATAATTACAAACTGCAAAGTTAAACATGATTTGCAAAGTGCAATGTAAAGCATAATTTACAAAGGTCAAAGTGAAATATAAATTATAAATTGCAAAGTTAAACATAATTTGCAAAGTGCAAAGTGAAACATCATTTACAAAGTGAAATATAAATTATAAATTGCAAAGTGAAAAGTGAAAAGTAAAATATAAGTTATAAATTGCAAAGTGAAACAATTTGCGCAGTTAAACATAATTCGCAAAGTGCGAAGTAAAACGTCATTTGCAAAGCGAAACATGATTTGCAAAGTGATTGTATGTACGTATTTTGTATGTATTTTGTTTGAAATTCGCGCCACCAATCCGATTATCGCGATATATATATCGATATCGAGTCCCGTTTCCTTGACAACTGATGTTCATCTCAAACGATAGAGGCGCTGCGATCATCGTCTCATCAGTGCTCCATCACTGTCTACCTAACCCCACCGTTTCATTCGCCAATCCGCCAGGCGGCGCTGTTGATCGATATCCGTTTCCATGACGACGACTGCTGTTCATCTCAAACGATAGAGGCGCTGCGATCATCGTCACATCAGTGCTACATCACTGTCTACACATATCGCTACGTTTCCTTCACCAATCCGCCAGGCGGCGCTGTCTCTTATAAATAGAAGCCAGTTACCAGCGCCACCTATTAACGCGACCGACACCGCGTCGAGCGGTCGTCGCTCTGACGGCCCTCGATCGAATCTCCGATCGGCCGTCGCTCATTTCTCT
>JAVBJR010001137.1:0-3053 GCA_031546965.1 Dysgonomonas sp. | reverse complement strand
CCATGTTAATCACTGTTTCCGCAATTCGCGGATCGCGACAAAAAAACCTAACCTAACCTAACTTAAACTATATATTAACGTTCTTAAGTGTGTTTAAGTTAAGTTAGGTTAGGTTAGGTTAGGTTAGGTTAGGTTAGGTTTTAACCTTAATAAATCGATAATTTGGATCGGATTGCGCAATTTTACCGGACTGCGCACTTTTACCGTAACATATATAAGCATCTTTCCCCAAAAATTGGTCAATATAAATTACTGCTGACATTGTCAAAACGTAATCCGAAAAGAAGCATGTTTTAGTACTTTGGTTCCACGACGTGATTTTGAGCGTGAACCACAATTCCAATATAGCATTCATGAAGTGGTCCTTTATACAAAATGTGTTCAATATTATCATTAGATTTCAGTAAGAATTTGTGTATCCTTAAAATAAATAATTACCAAGATATTGCCACTGAAAGTTGCACCCGCTGTGTTTCAGTTGGCACGGAGGGGCGTGTTTCAGGAGATGTAAAAAAGGAGGCGAGCTTCCCATCATACTTTTCATAGCATTTTCTTAAAATATGGAACATGTACACTAGGTAAACATATGTATAACTTTATGGTAGCTCTGGTTTAAGAAATATCAATGCATGAAAATGAAAGTTTTTCCAAATCTGCTTTCCGGCTTGCGGAGAGCGTACAGTTCAGTGCTCATAACTCCGCAACCGATTGAAATTTTTCAATATAATTCGGTACGTATTCCCTGGACATCTCTACCTAAGTTCACAAAAATAATTAACGAAATCCGTGACATGACCTGGGAAAATATTGGAAATTTGGTCGTTTTGGCATGGAATGTCTAGAAGTTTAAGATCTTATCTGGCATTATACCGCTAGAATATTAGGATATTAATTACAAGTATTCTGAAATTAGAACATTAATTCTAACATTAACAGTAATGGGTTCTAGATGCCTGACAATGACTGTAAGGCCGAAACACGTGTCACATCATTAAATTGATAAGAACACCTTATGGGATTAGACCAAATGACTTTGATGTATATGTATCCCATAGTTCTATCATGCACTTGCCGTTAAGCTTAGTGTCTTGTCAGCCTTTGGGTCTTATAGGCCGAAGTTAAGCTGCAAGCACCCTGATCATAACATGGGTGGTGACCTCCATAGTGAGTAAGAATCAGTTGCTGTTGGAATAATGCAAAAAAATTAACCATGATTCTATTCAGTTGGATTTTGCCTTCCTAATAATCTTATAATTGCATTGGATTTCCCCATACAATGCAGCATGTACTGTCGTAAGACATTTCATTCTGGCGATTTTTCAATTTCCAGGATATTTCGATCCACTGATGTATTTAGCGTTCTAATGGAGTTCACATTCCACATGTTATTGTGCTTGACTTCATGAAGAGTTGAGAAACTAGCCATTAATTGTAATTAGTTAGACATGGCCTTCCTTAATTATTTTCCATGAAAGAGGAAGTGACATTGATAAATTTGTCTGAAAGGACAAATGCTGGATGACAGCTTTTGTAAAATATAAAGCAAATAATGAAGTAAAAGCAGCAGTCCAACTCATTGCAGACAGAGAATCGAAAGTCATGACAATATTCCAGGCAAATGAGGTTACCTGAATTTTATAAATTTTAAGGGAGTTAATATGACCAACCTTAAGCAAACGCAATCCAACTTTTCTAAAACAATGCTTTTCTGAGAAAGTGTTGGTTTAGCTCAGTAAATTTGCAAAATGAGCTTTGTACGTTAGCACATTGATTACAAAATTTTGCTTTTCTAGACTCAAATCACAAAATATGCGTACTCTACTATATGGACTCAACACACTGATGTCAGCTTCCCACAATGTCAGTTCTTAATAAATTCAAGCATATTCCAAACATTGCTTACATAACTTTTGCCTTCAAAACATCTTGTAGCGATCAGTTGCATATCCTTTATGTAAGATTGTGTGACCAGATTACACTGGCAAGCTCTACTAATTCAGATTCCCATAATGAGGCAGACCAGTAGCAACATAATTTCCACAATGCACTGCTGGCAAATGGTTACTGGACATCACATTTGTTGCTGAAACTGTCTTAAATGCACCTCAATTGCACTGTTGGCGGCTGCACAAGCGCCTATGCCACACAGTAGGGGAATGAATGCACTGCTATGATATGAGCCACCACTGATCACAGTTGGCACCCAGAATTTCATGACACTGGTGCAACGCAAGGCAAATGTTAAAAGGCATAGTTATATAAATATTAGAAAGTGAAGATAACATTGTCATCATGGGAAAAACTATAGTTTATGATTAATCAATGTGTGACTTGAAATCAGTGCTTTGCGAAAATGTACATCACTTGAGAAACAAATGTTAAATAAAGATCATTAGTTGTCATAAATAAACAGTTTAGAAAATGTAAGAAACTATTTCTGCATGTTTCAATGTGCCAACCGTACAAATTGTCTCAGATTTTATGGGCACACATGCGTAGCATATACTGAAAATGCATACAGCAAAAGTTAGCAATAGCTTCAAAAGCAAACAAACAAGATATACATTTTTCTGGGTCCCAAAGTTCATACACCAGAATATTCTCACGCCTTTCAATTCTGTCACCATGAATTTCGAGATGACTGCTAATGACCTGCTAAGACGATAGCGGAGACAGGAGCAAAAGTGATGGTCCTTGAAAACCTTGTTGTTTCTATAACCGCCATCTCTTATCAAGGCTTTGATCCCCTACATCTTCTTGCAGTCCTGAATAAGAGAGCCACTGCTGCAAACACGGATCCTGAAATCCACAAAAATAACCTAACCACCCTTGCTGTTCTAAGTACCATGAAAAGATTCAACATTGAGCATTGAGAAAATCAAGACCAAGTTAACTCCTGTTCTCCCAAGTTCCACAATGAGTCAACACAAATTTACCAACTGATGAACACCACAAAGACCAACCATGATACCTTAGTGACAATACCCGATTGCTTTTCTCAAGTTTCTTCTCAGCTCCCTGAACTTATTGAATTAATCCTTAACCAGCATCAG
>JAVBJR010000643.1:0-13652 GCA_031546965.1 Dysgonomonas sp. | reverse complement strand
TTTTTTTAGTTTGAAGAAATATGGTAATTAGGAAAAAGTTTTTTATCTTTGCGACCATTCTTTTTATTAATTGGAAAAGTGGGAAAATTTAGTCTCTATAATATTCCGTTAAGGAATTTGGCGGATGGTTTACATAAGTTCGAGTATGTTTTGGATGATCAATACTTCAAAGCAATAGGAGATGCCGATTCGGATATTAGACGAGGCAAGGTAAACGTCGATATAACTGTCAAAAGTGTATCTTCGACTTTCGAGTTTAACTTTACTCTGAATGGCGAAGTTCACGTTCCGTGCGATCGTTGCTTAGATGATATTCTTATCGAAACCAGTTCGACAAATCGTTTAGTTGTAAAATTCGGACACGAATATTCGGAAGAAAGCGACGAAATTGTCATTATACCCGAAGAAGAAGGCGAAATAAATATTGCCTGGTTCTTATACGAATTTGTCATGTTGAGCCTTCCGATGAAGCATGTACATGCGCCAGGTAAATGTAATAAAATGATGTCTACGAAGCTTAATAAGCATAAAGCTGTTAGCGCAGATCCCGATTCAGATTCGGATGAAACTCCGGACATGGGAGATGATTTTGATGATTCGGCAGACGAAGAAATAAGCCAAACTACCGATCCCCGATGGGATGGTCTGAAAGGGCTGGTAGAAGAATAAGGTCGCAGGACTAAATAACAAAGTAAAAATTTAAATTAAATAAACAGATAAAATGGCACATCCAAAGCATAGACAATCGAAGTCTAGATCGGCAAAAAGAAGAACTCATGATAAAGCTCTAACTCCAACATTAGCTGTATGCCCTAATTGCGGAGCATGGCACGTATATCATACAGTATGTAATGATTGCGGTTATTACAGAGGAAAATTAGCAATAGAGAAAGAAGTCGCTCTTTAATTGTCTAAACAATAAAAGCCCTACCTCAAATAGGGCATTTTTTTTATAAATCTATTTATCTGAAAATATGATTCAAGCAGCGATAACAGGCATCGGAGCTTATGTTCCCGAAGATGTCATCACTAATGAGGATCTTGAGAAACTCGTGGATACCAATGACGAATGGATCATGAGCCGCGTGGGAATTAAAGAACGTCATGTCCTTAAAGGCGAAGGTAAAGGTACATCCGTAATGGGTATACGTGCCGTACAAGAATTGTTGGATAAAACAAATACAAAACCCGAAGATGTTGAGGTTATTATTTTTGCAACCACAACGCCCGATTTTCAGTTTCCTTCTACAGCTGCCTTAGTTGCAGATGGTTGTGGAATCAAAAATTCTTTGGCTTTTGATTTGCAGGCAGCTTGTTCGGGCTTCCTATTTGCTTTGGAAACCGGATCGAATTATATAAAATCAGGAAGATATAAGAAAGTGATAGTAGTTGCGGGAGACAAAATGACTGCAATTACCAACTACAAAGACCGAACCACTTGCCCCTTGTTTGGCGATGCGGTTGGTGCTGTACTGTTAGAGCCTACTACCGAAGACTTTGGTATCAAAGATACAATCTTGCATACCGACGGATTTGGTGCACCTCACTTAAATCTGTGTGGTGGCGGGTCGGCTTTTCCGGCATCGGCAGAAACTATCGATAAAGGTATGCACTATGTGTATCAAGAAGGTCAAGTTGTATTTAAGCATGCCGTATCTCGTATGGCTGATGTTTCGGCAGAGATTATGGAGCGTAATCAATTGACTAAGGATGATGTCAACTGGTTTGTTCCTCACCAGGCTAATTTGAGAATTATTGATGCTGCTGCCAATCGCATGGGATTGTCTCGTGATAAGGTAATGGTGAATATCGAAAGATATGGAAATACAAGTGCCGGAACAATCCCAATTTGTTTATGGGAATGGGAAAGCAAACTTAAAAAAGGAGATAATATTATCCTCGCCGCGTTTGGTGCCGGATTTACTTGGGGATCTGTGTACATAAAATGGGCGTACGACGCAAAATAATAATAAAAAATCAGTTCAAAATATAGATAGGAAAGCGCATCTTTGTAAGGTGTGCTTTTTTATTCTATATTTGTTTTTAGTTACAAGTTACGAGTTACAAGTTACACAAGAAGATGATAGAGGTAATAGTCTGCTTGTAACTTGTAACTGCCCGCAGGGCGAAGTAACTCGTAACTAGTTAAACTTGTAACTAAAAAAAATGCATAAATCAGGTTTTGTAAATATTGTAGGAAATCCTAATGTCGGAAAATCGACATTAATGAACGAGTTGGTCGGCGAAAAGATATCCATTATCACATCGAAAGCTCAAACTACACGTCATCGTATTTTGGGAATTGTAAATACCG
Organism: Dysgonomonas sp.; assembly: GCA_031546965.1. Lineage (GTDB taxonomy): Bacteria > Bacteroidota > Bacteroidia > Bacteroidales > Dysgonomonadaceae > Dysgonomonas_A. The sequence goes on along the minus strand of JAVBJR010000643.1, from coordinate 11,338 downwards.
AAGAGTATCAAATTGTATATTCGGACACTCCCGGCGTACTTCGCCCCAATTATAAGTTACAAGAATCGATGCGTAATTTTTCGGAATCAGCCTTAGGTGATGCCGATGTACTGTTGTATGTAACAGATGTTGTAGAAAAAACTTCTAAGAATGAAGATTTCTTACAAAAAGTTCAAAAAGTAGAAGCTCCCGTATTGTTGTTAATCAATAAGATAGATCAAACAAATCAAGATGATTTGGTAAAATTGGTTGAGGAGTGGAAGGAGCTATTGCCTAAGTCGGAAATATATCCGATTTCGGCGTTAAACAAGTTTAATATAGATTTTGTGAAGCGTCGGATTATCGATTTGATTCCCGAATCGCCTCCTTATTTCGAAAAAGATGCTTTAACCGATCGTCCTGCCCGTTTTTTTGTGACAGAGATTGTGAGGGAAAAGATTCTGCTTTATTATCAAAAAGAAGTCCCTTATTCGGTAGAAGTAGTTGTCGAAGAATTTAAAGAAGAAAAGGATATTATAAATATACGTATTCTGATTATTGTGGAGCGCGACTCGCAAAAAGGAATTATTATCGGGCATAAAGGTGCTGCTCTGAAAAAAGTAGGAGCTATGGCACGTCACGATATGGAGCGTTTCTTTGAAAAGAAAATATTTTTGCAGATGTTTGTAAAGGTCGAAAAAGACTGGAGAAGTCGTGATAATATATTGAAAAATTTTGGATATCGTTTGGATTAAAATAAGATTGCAGGCTTAGGTAAAACAGTTGTAGACAACAAGATCATTGGTTTACTTGTTTAATAAGAATATCTGTAAATCTAAGAAGTAATAATTATTTCGAGTTACTAAAGTGAAATTTTATGAAAAAAATTGGAGCTATATTGTTTTTATGTCTATTGTGCGGTTGGAGTTATATAAAAGCACAAGACACTAATGATGCTAATGTGGAAATGAACCGTAAGCTAAAAGCACAAGGTGCATGGTTTTTATTTTCTATCAGGACGGAGGAACAAGTTGGAGAAGAAGTATTGACTCAAGTTGAGTTCTTCAGAAAAGATGATATTTCGAGTATATTATTTGATGAAGAAAATAAACTCTATTCGGTTTTCTCAAAATATAGTACCGATATGTACGAAGACCGGTGGAAACTGGTTGATGGTTCGCATTTTGTAATGGTAAGTCCCAACGACGGAACTTCACAGATTGTGGAAATACTAGAGATGAACGGTACAAAATTGGTGCTTAGAAACTGTGTAGACATAGAAAACGGAACTTCGTGTTCTTTGTATACTTATTTTTCGTCGAAAGACGGATGGTTACCCGATAATGAGATCGACAAGCTGAATACGGCAGGCATTATGGAGGTAGATAAAATGACTCCTTGAAAGAAGTCTCACCCAACCTCCCTTATTTCAAAATAAACGTAATATATGATTAAAAAGTACTTATTCTTATTTGGTTTGGCAATAACGACATTGGGTTATGCACAAGATAAGCAAAATAATATCAAACAAATGGACGCAAAGAATCCTTTCTTTGAAGAGTTTAAGACTCCCAATGGTACCCCTCCTTTCGAATTAATAAAGAAAGAGGATTATAAACCTGCTTTTGTGAAAGGTATTGCCCAACAAGCCGTAGAAATACTGGCGATTACTAATAATAAAAAAGCAGCAACTTTCGAAAATACGGTTGTAGCTTTGGACGAAAGTGGCGAAATACTCGACAGGGTATCTTCGGTATTCGGATCTATGCGTGGAGCATTGAGCGATCCGGATATTCAAAAAATAGCAGAGGAAACATCGCCATTATTGTCGGAGCACAATGATAATATTTATTTGAATGAGAAATTGTTTGCACGTATTAAAACCGTGTATGCCGACAGTTTGAATCCAAAGAGAACAACGGAGCAAAAGCGATTGACCGAGAAATACTACAAATCGTTTGTACGCTCGGGTATTGCTTTGAATATTGCTCAAAAAAACCGTTTACGTGAGATTAATAAGGAGTTAAGCCTACTTTCGCTTACTTTTGGCAAGAATCTTTTGGCTGAAACAAATAACTACCAGTTGGTGATTGATGACTCAAAAGACTTGGCGGGGCTATCTCCCGATGTCATAAATATTGCAGCCGAAGCGGCAAAACAAAAGGGGATGACCGGTAAATGGGTTTTTACATTAAGCAAACCCAGTTGGTTGCCTTTCCTGCAATATGCAGATAACAGGGCGTTGCGCGAAAAATTATATAAAGCAATGTATAACCGTTGCAACAATAATAATAACTTCGACAATAAGCAAAATATAAGTAAGATAGTCGACTTGAGATTAGAAAAAGCCAATTTATTGGGCTACAAATCGCATGCCGATTATGTACTTGCCGAAACCATGGCTAAAACTCCTGATGATGTATTTGCTCTATTGAATAAGATTTGGGAGTATGCACTTCCGCAAGCTAAAAAAGAGGCTGCCGAACTTCAAAAACTGATTGATAAGGAGGGCGAAAATTTCAAACTAGAGTCTTGGGACTGGTGGTACTACACCGAGAAATTGCGTAAAGAAAAATATGCGTTGGATGAGGATGCCTTGAAACCTTATTTTATGGTTGACAATGTGCGAGACGGAGCATTTATGGTTGCCAATAAGTTATATGGAGTAACATTTAAGCCATCGTCGGAAGTTTCTATTTATCATAAAGATGTTCAGGTTTTTGATGTGATTGATGCCGACGGATCGTTTATTGGAGTACTTTATCTCGATTATTTTCCTCGTGCCAGCAAGCGTAATGGAGCTTGGATGGGCAGTTTCCGCAAGCAAAGTATAAAGAATGGCAAATTCATTAAGCCAATTATTTATAATGTGGGTAATTTTGCTTTACCTACCGAAGATAAGCCATCTCTGCTGACATTGGAGCAGGTAACAACACTTTTCCATGAATTTGGGCATGGTCTGCATGGTTTATTGTCGAATGTACATTATAATGGACTGTCGGGTACTGCCGTGTCTCGCGATTTTGTTGAACTGCCTTCTCAAATATACGAGCATTGGGCATTGAGTCCCCAAGTGATGAAATTGTATGCAAAACATTATAAGACAGGTGAAGTAATTCCCGATTCGCTGATCGCCAAGATGCAAGAGGCTGCCAACTTTAATTCGGGATTTGAAACTACCGAACTTGTTGCTGCTGCCATTCTCGATATGAAATGGCATGTGATAACCGAGGCTCAAGATTTTGATGTAAATGCCTTTGAGTCGGATGCAATGAATCAAATAGGACTGATTTCTGAAATTATCCCCCGATACAGGAGTACTTATTTTGCCCATATTTTTGATGGTGGATATTCTGCTGGATATTACAGCTATCTATGGTCTGAAGTATTGGATGCCGATGCTTTTGAAGCATTTGTAGAGAAAGGAATTTTCGACAGAAAAACCGGACAATCGTTCCGTGACAATGTGTTATCTAAGGGAGGATCGGAAGACCCTATGATTTTATATAAAAATTTTAGAGGAGCAGAACCTAATCCTACTTATCTTTTGAAAAACAGAGGTTTCATTAAATAATGCTGTACAGGTTATTAGAATAGAGGTTTTCGAGGTAAACCATCATATAAAAGAGGAGCATTGATGCTTCTCTTTTTTCGTATAACAGGGTTTAAATTGAGCGATGTAAGACATCTCTATTTAGAATATATATATTGTCCGTATTTGACTAAATGTTAATTTACATATTAAATTATACACAATTTGATTAAATGTTTATATTTGTGTTAGATTTAATTGAGGGAAAGATAGTTTTGATAACTGGGGCTTAAAAGAATCTCCTAATAAATGATTTATTTAACCTTTATTTGGTGTATATCCTTTTATATGAGGATTTACATTTAGAATCTTTAGAATCTTTAAAATCTTTAATGAAAAAGATATGACAATAGGTGTTGACCTTGGTGCTACAAATATAAGAGTAGGAATAGTTGAAGGCGGTGTTATTTATCGCCGAATATCAGAACCTTTTCCGTATGATAAAACATTAGAAGAGACAATCAGTTTTTTAGTCAGTACTATTAGACGGTTGATGAACACAAATATCAAAGGTATTGGTATTGGTGTACCTTCGGTGGTTGATTCTCGTCAAGGTGTAGTATACAAGGCTGCCAACGTTCCGTCGTGGGAAGAAGTTCATCTGAAAGATATCCTCGAATCCGAATTTAAAATACCTGTACGTGTTAATAACGACTGTAATTGTTTTGCCTTTGGCGAGAGGTATTACGGCGAATGTACTCCTTATCGTAATATTGTGGGGGTAACACTCGGAACCGGGCTTGGTGCAGGTATTGTGATTAATGATGTACTGTATGAAGGTTTGAATACCGGCGCGGGCGAAATAGGCTGTTTGCCTTACCTCGAGAGTAACTACGAGCATTATTGTGCCTCCAAATTTTTTCAACGCTATAAGACTACGGGACATATAGCTCATATGAGAGCCGATGGCGACGACAAAGAGGCTTTGGCTATATGGGAAGAGTATGGTCATCATGTGGGTAATATGATTCAGGTGATAATGTATCTGTATGACCCCGAAGCTATTATATTGGGTGGAGGGCTTACCAAAGCCTATAAATACTTCAAGGAGGGGCTTAATAAGAATCTAGCAACTTATCCTTATCCTTTGGCTATAAGCCGAATGAAGTTATTAATTTCATCTAAAGAGGATATAAGTTTATTAGGCGCAGCATCTCTTATTCCCTGATAAATAAGAGATGCTGTACCATAATTGTTGAAGTGCCTATTCTCCGTTTTATAGATTTAAATTTGCATATACGTACATACGATAAATCAATCCATTTTTGATTTCGAAGACACTACAAAATCGTTTGTTCATAAAAGTATTATTATTTGCTAAAGTGCCGCTCTCTATTCCTTCTACAATTATTCTATTTTCGGAAATGGTATAAACAAAATTATCATAGTCGTAGTCGATTTGATCGATTGTTTCTGTCAGGTTCTTGTTTAGTTTAAGCAGATTTTCTATGCCTTTTACAACTCCAAATTGAGGAAAGTAAACTTCTATATTTGGAGAGAAAAGAGAATTTACTGTATCCATATTTCGGGTACTGACATTCTTATAATATTTTTTGATAATATCTATATTCTCACTCGAATTATCGTTAGTCGATTCTTCACTGCTTGCCAATGCTTTTGTTAGTTTAAAGCTATCTTCCGCAAAAAGATATTTTGTTATCCGTTTGTCAGAGACCGTAAAATATGCCATAAAATAACTGTCGAATATCTTATTGGTTTTTAGCATCCTGGTTGATACATATCCAACTGCAACGGCATGCTGGTCGTTTATAAATAATTCATCAACTTTGAATATTATATTTTTAGTGTTTTTATTTAATGAACTATAGAATTCGTTTACGCCGGATTTTCCTTTTTTCAATCCCACCCAAGGTGCTAAATTCTCATTTCCGGGAATTTCCCATTCTATATCATCAGACATTAGATCTACAATTCCGGCTACATCGCCCAGAGCAGTTTTATTATAAAAATCTTCAATTATTTTTTGTGTTTCCTCAGTAGACTTATTTATTGTTTTCATCTCTATTGTTTTAAGTGATTGATTTTTGAAGTTTTTATATGTATTTTGACTAAAGGCTTTGGGTGCTATCCAAAAACTACTGGTCAATAAAAAAATAAATATACTTTTTGTCATTTTGGTGATTTTAAATTCATACTTTTAAATAGTCTAAAGTACTTGTTTATATATTGTAAAACAACAACTTACGTTTATGTAATTAGCTAACCTAAAGGTTAGTAAAGTTGAAAATGTAGGAGTTAGAACAGAAGAAAAATGAAAAAAAGAATAGTGATAGAAGGTTGTCCTTTAAGAACAGTGATGGATCGGTTTGGCGATAAGTGGTCTATTCTTGTTTTGCAAACCTTGGGAGAAGAAGAAACCCCCATCCGTTTCAATGATCTGGATAGGGGTATTGAGGATATCTCACAAAAAATGCTTGCTTCTACTCTACGAGTGCTCGAAAAATGTGGTCTGATCTCCAGAGAGGCATTTATGGAAATACCTCCCCGAGTAGAGTATCAGTTAACAGACATGGGCAAAAGTTTGTTGCCTTTAATTAAAAATCTAGTAGAATGGTCTACTGACCATCTGGAAGCAATAAATATTGCATGTATGACAAAATCGAAGCAATAAAAAAGTCAGAGATATTAATCTTCTGCCTTCACAGTTTCTTCGTATTCTTTCAATAATTTGTCTTGAACATCACTTGGTACTAATTCGTATTTAGAGAATTTCATAATAAATGAAGCCCTGCCTCCTGTTAGGGAACTGAGCGTAATTGAATAATTAGACATCTCTTTCAATGGCACTTTTGCATTGATGACCTCGATATCCTTGTCACTTTCCATCCCTTGAATAATACCTCTGCGATTTTGAATGTCTCCCATTACATCTCCCATTTTGTCGGAAGGCACAAATACGGTTACATCCGATATAGGTTCAAGAATCTTTGGTCCTGCATTGCGGAAAGCTTCATTAAAAGCATTACGTCCGGCAAGCATAAACGATATCTCATTGGAGTCTACGGGGTGCATTTTTCCATCGTAAACAATTACACGTACATCACGAGCGTACGATCCTGTTAAGGGACCTTGCTCAAGGCGTGCCATAATTCCTTTAACGATTGCCGGAACAAATCGTGTATCGATAGCACCTCCTACTATGCTGTTTACAAAAACAAGTTTGCCTCCCCAATCCAAATCGTAGGTTTGTACGTCTCTCGACTGTACTTTAAATTCTTGACCATTAAATTTATATGTGTCGGGTACAGGCATTCCTTCGATATACGGTTCTACAATCATGTGTACTTCACCAAATTGACCTGCACCTCCCGATTGTTTTTTGTGACGGTATTCCGCTCTTGAGGGTTTTGTGATGGTTTCCCGATAAGGAATTTTGGGTTCTGAATATATGATGTTTATTTTATCGTTATTTTCGATTCTCCATTTTAATGTTTTCAGGTGAAATTCTCCTTGTCCTGATACAATCATTTGTTTCAGTTCCTTGGAGTTTTCGATTAACCAGGTTGGGTCTTCTTCGTGCATCCGTTGAAGGGCTTCACTTAGTTTTTCTGAATCTTTTTCGTTGGCAGCTTTTATGGCTCTGCGGTATTTTGGGTTGGGATATTTAATAAAGTCAAACTTGTTGTCAGTTCCTTTTTCGTTCAATGTATTTCCGGTGCGTACATCTTTTAGTTTAACGGTTGCACCTATATCTCCGGCAACCAGTTCGTCCACTTTGTTTCGTTGTTGACCTGCTACCGAAAATATTTGTCCGATACGTTCTTTTGATCCTCTGTCGGAATTGATAAAGTCATCTCCTTCTTTCACCTTTCCGCTCATTACTTTGAAGTACGAAATCTCACCTACGTGCGGTTCTACTGTCGATTTAAAGAAAAACAAGCTGGCGGCTCCGTTGGCATCGGGTTTAATTTCTTCGCCTTCGGTATTGGCAGGGTAGGGCATATCTACCACATAGGGAACTACATTACCGAGAAATTCCATAGTTCGCCGTACACACATATCACGCTCGGCACAAACACAGAATATAGGAAAAATATCTCTCTGAACGAGTCCTTTACGTATTCCGAAACGCATTTCTTCTTCGGTAAGAGTGCCTTGCTCGAAGAATTTTTCCATGAGAGTCTCTTCGTGTTCGGCTGCGGCTTCTACTAGTTTTTGGTGAAGCTCTTCGGCTTTGTCTTTTTCTTCTTCGGGAATGTCTAATACTTCGGGAACACCGCCTTCGGGCTTCCATCGGTAGAGCTTCATTTTCAGAACATCAATTATAGAATTGAAACCCGATCCACAATTGAGAGGGTATTGTATCAGTACTGCTTTTTCGCCGTAATTGCCTTTCAGTTGGGCTACTACACTGTCGAAATCGGCTTTCTCCTGATCGAGCTGATTAACAACAAACATCACCGGCTTTTGAAATTTCTGAATGTATCTTAACTGGTTTACCGTGCCGACTTCTATTCCGTATTGAGCATTTAGTACCATGAGGGCAGTATCGGTCACGTTGAGTGAGGTTACCACATTACCTATAAAATCGTCAGCTCCGGGACAGTCGATAAAGTTCAATTTTCGATTCATCCATTCAACAGAAAAGATACTCGAGAATACCGAATATCCATACTCTTTTTCAACCGGAAAGTAATCGGTAACTGTGTTTCCGGCTTTCACTGTACCTCTGCGTTTTATCACCCCTGCCTCATAAAGCATTGCTTCGGCAAGAGTGGTTTTCCCGGAGCCGGAGCTCCCAAGAATTGCAACGTTTTTGATTTCGTTAGTTTGGTAAGTTCTCATGGTAATAAATATTTATAGGATTTATATAAGGTCTCAGACCTTTTTATTACTTTAATAAGTATAAAAACTACAGCCTATTATATTTTGAGAATATCATTAAGTATTCTCAATAATTTAAAATATTCAAACTCAATAAGGTTTAGAAAATAAATGCCCGTTAGCATTTTCTCAAAATTAATAAATCTTCTTTTGATGGGGTATATTAGCTGAGATGAAAATGTATGTTCTTTAGCAGGTTCTTTAACTTTACAAGACGAGTTAGGGGAAAATCTTTCACCCGATAATTATGTAGATCATAAAACACCTATGCAGAATCCAATGACGGTTATTGCCAATAATATAATGGTTACTCTATGACCGAGATATTCCGAGAATAATGAACTGAGTAAATTTATAATAGCAAACCCTAAAGCAAGACCACTTATAAGGATGGCAATGATTCTATATGGGGGATAATGGATTCCAAGTTTTTCTATTAGAAAATGCTCTCCGAAACGTCCAAAAATAGACATAATTAAAAATATAAGAGAAAGAGTAACAAATGGTATAGCGAAGTATAATACTGGGTGTTTTTGAGAAAATTCTTTACCATTGAAAATCTCTTTTTTATTAACAGTAAAATCGAATTTTAGTTTTAATTTTTTCTTTACAATTTTTGCAGATAAAAGTTCGTCTATAAAATTTGATATTTTAATTTCATTATTTAAAATCAGTAGGTCTTTTATTAATTCTATGAATGTTTCTTTGTCTAAAAAAACATTTAATAAAAGGTGTTCTTTTCCAGACTTTTCTGTTATAATGTAAAAATAAGGACAACCTCTTCCTATCCTTCGTGCTTCATAAGAAATTCGGTCTATATTTTCAATTGCGATTTTATCTCTAAGGAATAATCCTAGAAAATTAATTTCACCCGAAATAATTTTTGCTCCATATCTTTTTATTCCAAAGGACAATATCCTATTTATGGTACTTATTTTGTATTTCTTAGAGAATGATTTGTTTTGTTTATCTGTTTTTGAGTGTATCATATTTTTCAATGCTGACTAATAATATTTCTCAACCATTTTACAAGCATCATTATAGCAAGGGCAGCGACTACACATGCACCGAAATTCATCAAAAAATAATATTCTTTATTATCGAAAAGATCCCACATCCCGGCAACCATTCCGCTCAATTTATTTCCGATGGAAGTGGATAGAAACCATCCGCCCATCATAAAGGATGTAATGCTTTTGGGGCTCACTTTAGATACAAGAGATAAGCCAATGGGGCTAATAAGCAATTCGCCTACCGTAACCACACCATAAGTGCCGATGAGCCACAGAGCCGAAGCCTTATCGGTATAAATATCTGTATAGATGACCGATGCTGCCATCACGAGCGACGAAAGCCCGGTTATGAGTAATCCCCATCCCATTTTGGCAGGAGTAGAAGGCTCACGACCTTTTATCCGCAGTCGCGAGAAGAGTCCCAATACAAGAGGCGTAAGTATAATGATGAAAAACGGATTTACAGATTGGAATATTTCGGTAGAAATCAAGCTGACTTTTTCGCCTTCTTGGGGTCGATTTGCAGTAGATTCATTGATGAAATAATGCGGGTAGCTGTACGACTTGATGGTATTGCCATTTGCATCGGTTACAGCTTTCAAGGTATGATCCATAGCAATAACCGAATCTTTGCGGTACTCTAATTCTTGAACCATGCCTACGGGCGTAACTACTTTCGCCACAGTGGGAGTGATAGACCGCTCGGTATAACTTTCGGCAAAGGTAGTGAGAGCTGTAGCATTTTGCTTGAACACCGTCCAAAACACAACCATAATAAGGAATATACTCAACAGGGCTTTAATCTGCGAGCGTTCTTCTTTAGGCGATCTGAATATCAGAGAGGCATAAAACACAATAACGGGTATACATCCGAACAAGAAAGCATCGTTAGAATCTGACCCGAAAACACTTCCGGGAATCAACCAACCCAACCCGCCAAAAACAAGTGCCGGAGCAAAAACATAAAGTAATACTTTGGTAATATCAGAATTGGAGTCGCCTGTTTTCTTAATAATATCGGCTTCCTTGATGTGGCGTGTACCCATCAAAAACACTGCAAGTCCAATAAGCATACCTATGCCGGCAGCAATAAAGGCGTATCCCCAACCGTAGTTATTGCGCATGTAAGCTGCCACAAAATTACAGACAAAAGCTCCTACATTTATGCCCATATAAAAGATACTGTAGCCGGCATCTTTTTTCGACTTGTATTTTTCTTCCGAATAGAGATTACCCAACAGGGTCGAAATATTGGGCTTGAAAAAACCGTTCCCTATAATAATAAGTAGTAAGGCTATCCACATGGCTGTGCTACCCGGAATGGCAAGTGTGCAATATCCTGCCGCCATGAGTATGGCTCCTATAATGATCGATTTTCGATACCCTAGAAGTTTATCGGCAATCAATCCTCCCAAAAATGGGGTTATATATACCAAACCGAGATAAGTACCTACAATATCGTACGCATCTTTTTTCAATAAACCCATACCCTTGGCATCAACCAGATAGAGGGCAAATATACCAAGCATGAGGTAGTAGCCAAAGCGTTCCCACATTTCGGTAAGGAAGAGGTATTTTAAGCCTTTGGGATGTGATATGTTGGAGGAGGTAGTAGATATGTTTTCGGTCATTTTAGAGTTCTATTTTTTCGGATTTATACAAAGATAGAGTTCTAAACCGGATATGAAAAGTTTGATAGTTAAAAATGCAGGTGATGGGGTGTCTATGCTTTTCCTTTGAGAACACCCCCATTTTTTTGATACATTATTTCTAAGTACATGACAAAAAAGCAAATATATCTATATCATCTTCATTTTCAGCATTTAACAATCTTTTAGCAATATAATCTAATCCGTATTTAAATATTGATTTGGCTTTTCTGCCATGTGTTTTTATTTTTATAGGCTTT
>JAVBJR010001043.1:0-16610 GCA_031546965.1 Dysgonomonas sp. | reverse complement strand
AAATGGCGAAGGTAAATCGACCTTAGTCAAATGTATTATGGGCGAAACCGATTTCACCGGTAAATTGGAATTAGGACATAATGTAAAAATAGGCTATTTTGCACAAAATCAAGCCTCATTATTGGATGAGAACCGTACCGTTTTCGAAACTATTGATTATGTGGCGACAGGTGACATCCGTACTAGAATACGTGATATTCTAGGAGCTTTTATGTTTGGAGGAGAAGCTTCCGACAAAAAGGTACAAGTACTTTCGGGAGGCGAACGCAGCCGTCTGGCTATGATTCGTTTGCTGTTGGAACCTGTAATCTTGTTGATTTTGGATGAACCGACCAATCACTTGGATATGCGCTCGAAAGATGTATTGAAAGACGCTATCAAAGAATTTGACGGCACGGTAATAGTAGTATCTCACGACCGTGAATTTTTAGATGGATTGGTAGATAAAGTTTACGAATTTGGAAATCAGCAGGTAAGAGAACATTTGTATGGTATCTACGAATTTCTTCAAAAGAAAAAAATGGATACTTTGCAAGAATTGGAAGCGGTTTCTGCTGCTAAGGTTGAAGCATCTATCGCAAAAACGACAGAACCAACACCTACCCTCACCCCTTCCGAAAATAAGCTCTCGTATGAGGAACGCAAGGAATTGAATCGCCTTATCAAACGTCTCGAAAAACAAATTACCGACATAGAGCAAAAAATAGAACGGATGGAACAAGAGAAAACTTCTTTGGAAGAAACTCTTGCCACTCCCGAAGGATCGAGCGACCCCACCCTCTTCGAAAAGCATGGAAAAATGTCGAAAGATATCGAAAATGAAATGAGTGCATGGGAACTCATCACGATGGAATTGGAAGAAATGAGAGCTAAAGGGTGAAATAGTTATGAGTTACGAGTAGAGACGCAATGCTTTGCGTCTCATTTACGAGCTTTCTTTTCTAAATTTGCGTACACATTTATATAGATTAACATTTATCATTACAATTATAGTAAACTAAAGATTTAACTTTATCCCCTTGTAAACTAACTACGAAACAAATGAAAAAAGGTGTAAAAAAAGGTCTAATTATAGGAGGTGGTATTTTTGTATTGCTCCTTGCAATTATGATTTCGATCCCATTTCTTTTTAAGGATAAGATCAAAGACGCAGTGGTTGATGCTGCCAATAAGAATCTGAATGCTAAACTTCAAGTAAGTGATTTTGGAGTAAGCATTTTCTCTAATTTCCCCAACATTACATTATCACTCAATGATATGTCCCTTAGTGGCATAAATGACTTTGCAGGCGATACTTTAGTAAAAGCCAAATCGGCAGATGTCACGTTGAACATCATGCAAGTCTTGAAAGGCAAATACGAAGTATCAAAAATAAATATGGACGGCGCTTACGTATACGCAAAAGTTTTAAAGGACGGACGTACCAATTGGGACATTGTGAAAGTCGATTCAACAAAAACAGAGCCTACAACTACCGAACAAGAGAGTTCCGCTTTTAATGTGAAACTACAAAAAGTGTCACTCGACAATTGTCATGTAACCTACGACGATCAGCTATCTAACATGAAAGTGGTATTAAAAGGCTGGAACGGCGAAGTATCGGGCGATTTCAGCGCAAATAATACAACCATATCAACAAAATCTACCATCGGCGAAGTATCTTTTGTTATGGACGGAATACCTTATCTATCTAAAATAAAAGGGGTAGCAAATGCAACCATTGATGCCGATATGGAAAAAATAAAATTTACATTTGTTGAAAGCGAGCTTCAACTGAACGATGTAAAAGCATCCATCGACGGATCACTAGCCATGGTAGGAGAAGACGGTATGGATTTCGACCTTAAACTTAAAGCTCCCGATACACAATTCAAAGATATTTTATCAATCCTTCCTGCAATATATACTGATGATTTTAAAGATATCAAAACATCGGGAACAGCTTCACTAGACGGATTCGTTAAAGGCTTGATGCAAGGAGAACAATATCCTGCATTCGACTTTAAATTATTGATTAATAATGCGATGTTTCAATATCCATCGTTACCTAAATCGGTAGACAACATCAATGTTGCAATGGATATCAGTAGCAAAGGAGGTTCTTTTGATAATACAATTATCGACATCAGTAAATTTAATTTTACGATGGCAGGCAATCCTTTTGCAGCAAGTCTAAATATACAGACTCCAATGAGCGATCCTAACCTGAAAGCTCACATGAAAGGAATCATCGATTTGGCAATGGTCAAAGACGTGTATCCTTTAGAGAAAGGAATTGAACTAAACGGAAAACTTACTGCCGATCTGAATATCGCCACACGGATGTCGGCAATCGAAAAAGAGCAATATCAAAATGTGCAAGCAAGCGGAGCCTTGAAACTGAACAATATGATCTACAAATCGGGCGAAATGCAGGATGTTGTTATAAACAATGCCGAACTGGCTTTCAGTCCACAATATGTAGACTTGTCATCTTTAGATGTAAAAATAGGCAAGAACGATATTTCGGGTACCGGTCGTCTTGAGAATTTTATAGCATATGCGTTCAAAGATCAAACCCTAAAAGGCGTGCTTAGCTTGAAATCGAACTATTTCAATCTGAACGACTTTATGGGAGACAGTGCCACCGCAACCGAAAGTCCGGCTCCAGGAAGTTCTGCAAGTCAATCGTTTGTAGTACCTACCAACATCAATTTTGCACTGAACGCAGACTTGAAGCATGTTGTATATGGAAAAATGGATATTACCAACCTAAAAGGGGGTATCACCGTAAAAGATGGAACTATAACCATGCAGGATGTGATGGCTAATGCAGTAGGTGGAACAGCCAAAATCACTGGCTCATACAGTACTGCTGTCGATCCCAAAAATCCGAAGATAACATTAAATGCCGCTATCAGCCAAGCATCTTTTGCCGAAACATTCAAATCGGTAGAATCTATTCAAAAATTTGCACCTATATTCGATAAAATACTTGGAAACTACTCGATGAGTATGAATATGAACGCATCGATGAACGACAATCTGCTACAAATGCTTGGCGGGCTTACTGCCAGTGGTTTCTTAAAGGCAAATGATGTACAAGTGAAAGGTGTAGAGGCTCTTAATAAATTATCATCTACTCTGAAAACCGATGCTCTAAAATCATTTTCAGCTAAAGATGTAAATATTCCATTCACCATTAGTGACGGTAAAATAAACACTAAGCCCTTCACCATAGGTATTGGAGACGGTGGAAAGTTAAACCTTGAGGGTGTAACCGGCTTAGATCAAACAATCAGTTATAAAGGGACTATCACTCTACCAAAATCGATGGCTAATGCCTATGTAAGCAATATACCTATTACCATAGGTGGAACATTTGCAGATCCAAAAATTGGAGTTGATGCCAAAAGTCTTATCGGTAACCTACTTACAGGTGATGCTGCCACCAAAGTTTTAGGTGGAACTGTTGATGATAAAAAGAACGAATTGGCAGCCAAAGCTGCAGACGAAAAGGCTAAACAAATTCAGAGTCTTAGAGACAATGCCAAATCCGCCAATGACAAACTGGTTGAGGAAGCTCAAAAAAGAGGTCAACAACTTGTTGATGCCGCCGCACCCAAAGGAGCATTAGCTAAGTTGGCAGCTCAGAAAGCAGCCGATCAACTAGTATCGGAAGCCAAAAAAAACGGAAAAAAGATGACCGACGAAGCAGAAGTTCAAATAAAGAAACTGGAAGCTCAATAATAGAAGCAATGGTTCTAGCTTTCTTTATAATGATTGAGAAAGCTAGAATTACCCATTACGCACTCTGCACACACACAAAGCATGCTGTAAAACATAAAAAATGATCTTGTTTTGGAAAAATAGATTTAAAAACTCATACTTGTATAACATTCTTTATTAATTTTGTACAATATTACAACTATAAATTAAAATTTCAAATCATGCTAATCTACGGAATTACCTTAATTATTTTAAGTCTTATTGCAGTACCCTCGTTATTTTTATCAAAAAAACCTGATGCAAAAGAATTGCTTGATAAAATTGCTCCTTATCAAGGATGGATTGGACTCATATTCTGCGTTTGGGGTATATGGGGACTAATACAATGTGTTTTACTTCTAGGATGGTTAGGTGCAGGTACTTATGGAATTATCAGCTGGGCAACTATGTTCTTGTATGCTGTGGTAGAAGCTACTCTTGGTTTCTTGTTAGGCTATTCACTAATAGTGAAATATGCTTTGAGTAAAAATGAAACAGCTAGAGAAAAAGGTGCTCAACTTTTGGCTAAACTTCAACCTCTTCAAGAAAAACTAGGTATACTAGGTATTATTTTAGGTATTTGGTGTATCATCTGTGCTTTTCTTTTCGTAGTAGCATAAGAATAATGCGCTCTACCTATTAGATTCGAATATACTTCGAAAAAGAGACAAAAAGCTCCTCAAATTGAGGAGCTTTTTCTTTTATTAGTGGAGATACTTCATTACATTTACATCTATCTGAATAGATTACTTAAAAAGACATATATAGCACAACAAAACAGAGAAATTCGGTGTTATTTACATAAACTAAATGATAAAAACTATGGCTCGCAATTTTAAAGAAACAATTAAACATCGCAGAACTTATTATGCGATAAGTAATACTTCTCCTATTTCGGATAACGAAATACAGGAAATTATTGAACATGCAGTATTGCATGTACCATCGTCATTCAACTCCCAATCGACAAGAGTAGTTTTGTTGCTTGGAGATAATCACCTAAAATTGTGGAGTATCGTAAAAGAGACTTTAAGAAAAATAGTTCCCGAGAAAAATTTCAAAGCAACAGAAGAAAAAATAGACACTAGCTTTGCTGCCGGATATGGCACTATTTTGTACTTTGAAGATCAATCGGTTGTAAAAGGCTTGCAAAACCAATTCCCGTCATACAGTGACAAATTTCCTCAATGGTCGGAGCACACTGCCGGCATGCACCAGTTTGCTATATGGAATATGCTAGAAGATGCCGGACTGGGAGCATCGCTACAACATTACAATCCGTTGATAGACCAAGAAGTTGCCAAAACATGGAATCTGGATGCTAATTGGCATCTTATTGCCCAAATGCCATTTGGTACGCCTGTGGCAGAACCCGGAAAGAAAGAATTTTCGCCTCTCGATAAAAGAGTGTTAGTATTTAGGTAGTTACGAGTAGAGACGCAATGCCTTGCGTCTAGATTACAGTTTTGCGTCTGAATTGTAAAAAGACATATAACAAAACGAGTGAGCACAAAATTGTATTCACTCGTTTTTTATATCTAAAATATCTTCTAACTTACAATGAAAGATTCATTATTAAAGAAGGATAAATACCCAATATCAAATTAAGGATGATAGCGATACAAGCCACAAGCATATATCTTACAGGAATCTTCAATGGAGTTTCGTCCGCTGGATCTTTGGTAAACATCACATTGGCGGCTCCAAAGTAATAGAAGATGGCAATAATTGAATTAATAATACCGACTATTACCAAAATCAAGTAACCTGCTTCTACCATTTGAGTAAACATAAACAACTTGGCAAAAAAGCCTGCAAATATGGGAATACCTCCCAACGAAACCAAAGCACAAGTTAATATTCCTGCCATTAACGGATTGCGTCTAGCTAAACCATGCAGATTCTCGATGTTTGAATGACCTTTACCCTCACTTACAGCCATTATTACAGCAAAAGCGGCAATACCTGCCAACGAATATGCAGCAGCATAATACAAAAGACTACCGGCAGCATTACTATTGGTCGAAAGCAAACTCATCATCATAAATCCGGCATGAGAGATACCCGAATAAGCCATCATTCGCTTTAAGTTCTTTTGATTTAAAGCTGTAATATTTCCGACTGTGAGTGACAAAATGGAGAATATTACAATAGCTATTTGAACGGGAGGTGTTATAGCCACTCCTAATATCATCACAACTTTATAAAGAGTTGCAATTGCAGCAACCTTCACCAAAGTACTCATTAATGCTGTTACAAGCGTAGGAGAACCTTCGTATACATCGGGTGCCCAAAAGTGAAATGGAACTACCGAAGCTTTGAACAACAGTCCAACCAATATCATTACAAATCCGATATTGAACCATACAGGAAGATTTGCTCCCTCTGATCCCGAGACTTGTATAATAGTGGCAACATCAAACGATCCGATTGCTCCATACACCAAAGCGATACCAAATAATATAAAGCTAGAGGCAAAAGCTCCCATAATGAAGTACTTCATTCCCGCTTCGTTACTGGTGATCCTTACCGGATTACTCGCAGCTAAAACATAAGCTGCGATGGATAATACCTCGATACCGATAAACAACATCGAAAGATTCCCGAATGATACCATTGCTACAGCTCCTGCGAGAATAAATATCTTAAGAGATACATAATCCGCTATCTTCTTTATTTCATCTTTGTAAAACTCGGGACTCATTGCAATTATTAAGGTTGCAAGGATAATAAACAATATAGAAAAACCTCGGGAAAAACTGGTACTTATAATCATATGGGAAGTATCGGCATAGAAAAACGATTCGCCCGAACAAAATTCGGCAGCAGTCATTCCCAATATACCCATCAACGCCAATAGTGTTACAGGTACAAGTATTTTTCTCAAATTTAAAATCTCTAACAAAAGACAAACAATGCCTAATCCCGAGACAGCTATCAATGTACTCATTATATATTTTATTATCAGTCAACAGTTATCAGTTATCAGTCAACAACGTCATTGTGAGGAGGTACAACGAAGCAATCTTGTCAACCTATAACTTATAACTTCTTTACTTTATCTATTTACATACATTAAAATTTCTTGCAGACTTGGTGAAACCAAATCAACAATAGGTTTGGAATACAAACCGAAAAACAGTAAAACAGCAGTCAACATAATGAAGACAAGACCCTCGTTAACCGTCAGATCTGCAAAAGGTTTCTTTGGGGTTTCGCCCAACATAACTAATTGGTACATGTGCAACATAAAGAATGCACCCAAAAACATAGATGTACCGATCAGAATGGCATACCATATATTCACCTGATACAGTCCGTACATAATTGTCAACTCACCAACAAAGTTAAAAGACAAGGGTATAGCTACAGAAGCCATTATCATTATAAAGAAAGCCATCGTAAATTTAGGAGCAAGGGCTTTAATCCCTCCCATCTGACTAATCAAAGGTGTATTGAATCGGCGGTATATAACTTCTGACCCGAAGAACAGACCTACAACACCAAAACCGTGTGCAACCATTAACAATACCGCACCTTGAATACCATCGAGCGTTAAACCATATATTCCGGCAGCAATAAAACCAACGTGAGCCAAAGACGCATATGCAAAGAAGCGTTTCAAGTTATCTTGTTTCAAAGCTAGAATAGAACCGTAAATCACACCGATTATCGACAAAGCTAAAACTACATGACGCATGTAATGAGCTGCATGAGGCGCAATAGGCAGTTGCCAACGGATAGCACTATACAATGCCATTTTGGACATCAGTGCTCCCAAAAGTAACGTTCCTACTAAAGGAGCTTTTTGATATACATTTGCCTGCCATGTGTGAAACGGAAAAATAGGAATCTTGATAGCATATGCTAAAAAGAATGCTAAGAAAATCCACAATTGTTCGGTATCGCTCAAATTAGCATTGTATAAATCATGTAATTGAAAACTTCCTGTTTTGGTATACAAGTATATAATTGCTCCGAGCATAAACAGCGATCCGGCAAAAGTGTAGATAAAGAATGTCATTGCCGACCGTCTTCGTGTCGATTTAGAGCCATTGCCCCACAATACGACAATAAAGTATATCGGGATAAGCGACAATTCCCAAAACACATAGTATAATAAAGCATCGCTACTCAAAAATACGCCGGTCATGGCAAATGCCATAAACAGGATAAGACTATATAATAATTTTTCGAACTGAACCGTATGCGATACAGCCGTAAGTAATATAATAGGTAATAAAATAGACGTAAGCAACACCATAACGAGCGACAAACCGTCTGCCTTGAGCGAGAACATCACCGAGGGACTGTTGATCCATTGCACACTAAAACTTGTACCCGCACTGCCGTACTTTAATAATAAAGCCACAGAAAATATGGCTGCAATAACAGCAAATAACATAGCAAGTTTAGGAGCCCATCTATTTCCCGAAAGATAAGTAACAATTGCACCTACTAATAAAATGAGTAATATAATAGCGATATTCATATCTCTTTTTTATGTTATACTAGAAATAAATAGATCATCAACAAACAAAATCCGGCAACGAAAAATGAGAGATAAAAACCTACACTTCCGTTTTGCAACGCCTTTGCCGGAGCCGATAAGCCTTTGGCAAGTAAAGCGAATCCAAATACAACTCCTGTTATTATACTTTCGACAATACTGTTGAAGAAGTTAGACAGGGCATAGATCGGCTTTATAAACATTACCGCATATATTTCGTCTATATAATATTTGTTGTAAAGCACTTTCGCAAAGCCTGTAATTTTATCGTCTTCTTCGGACACAGCCGATTTAGTCATATATTTACAATAAGCCAAACTCAAACCTATTAGAGCCACAAGGGTAGAAATAGCCATAAAAATCAATTGGTCTGCTGAAAAACCATGCTCTTCGGCAACACCCGAACCCGAAAATATAGGTGCTAAATAAGGATTCAGCCAACTATATCCGAATGGTAAACTAATCAATCCACCTACCGTAGCCAATACAGCCAATACGATAAGCGGCATAGTCATAGACGAGGGCGATTCGTGCAAGTGATGCTTTTGCTCCTCTGTTCCTCTAAATTCTTTGAAGAATGTTAGATACAATACTCTGAACATATAGAATGCTGTTAACAGCGATGCCAACATAGCCACTACCCAAAGGACAGGACTGTGTTGAAAGGCAACTAACATTATTTCGTCTTTCGAGAAGAAACCTGCAAATAAAGGTATTCCCGAAATAGACAGTGTCGAAATAAAGAAGGTTATGTATGTAATAGACATCACCTTTTTCAATCCACCCATTTTGCGCATATCCTGCTCGCCACCTGTTGCGTGGATAACCGAACCCGATCCCAAGAACAAACAGGCTTTAAAGAAAGCGTGAGTTATTACGTGAAATACTGCTACTTGATAAGCTCCCAATCCTAAAGCCAAAAACATAAGCCCCAGTTGCGAAACAGTAGAGTATGCAAGTACTTTCTTAATGTCGGTTTGAACGATTCCGATAGAAGCAGCAAACAACGCTGTTGCAGCCCCAATAATGGCAATGAAATATTGTACATGGGGAGTAAGATCGAATAAGAAATTCAATCGGGTAACCATAAATATACCTGCTGTAACCATCGTAGCAGCGTGTATCAATGCCGATACGGGTGTTGGACCTGCCATAGCATCGGGCAACCATGTATATAATGGTATCTGTGCACTTTTACCCATTGCTCCAATAAACAAGCAAAATGCAGCTACTCCTAACAATGCCGAAGTTTCGGGATTAGCAGTTGTAGATAGTGCTAGTTTCAGAGTTGCAAAATCGACTGTTTTGAACAGGTATCCTAATGTGAAAACTCCGATTAAGAAACCCAAGTCTCCTATCCTATTCATAATGAATGCCTTTTTGGCAGCATCATTAAAGGCTTGGTTTTTATACCAAAATCCGATCAAAAGATACGAACACAGTCCTACGCCTTCCCATCCGACAAACATCACCAAAAGGTTGCTTCCGGTAACAAGTACGATCATAAAGAAGACAAACAGATTGAGATACGAGAAAAAACGGTCTATGTTTTCATCATCGTGCATATACCCAATCGAATAGATATGTATCAATGTTCCGATACCTGTTACAACCAATAACCAAAGTAACGAAAGCTGATCGAGAACAAAAGCTAGGTTCACCGAAAACTCACCGAAAGCCAGCCATTGAAAAAGATGAACTTCGATTGCCTGTCCGGTCGAAAGTATCTGTATAAAATAAAATAGTGAGATGGCAAAACTTCCGGTTACTGCTGCGGTAGCAATAATCCCGGGTAACGATCGCCCCATCTTTTTACCTACACTCAAGTTGATTAAAAAACCAACCAAAGGAAAAATTAAAAGTAATAATACTAACCCTGTTTCCATTTAAATAAAGTAAAATATTAAATGCTATACTTTAAAGTTATACCTAACTATAATTATTTAACTTGCCAAAGAAATAAAAAGGTCTGAGACCTGAAATTACCCTTTCAAGTTTTTTAATTTATCGATGTCAATGGACCCGATATTTCTATAGATTGAGACTAATATAGCCAACCCTACTGCTACTTCTGCTGCTGCTACTGCCATGGCGAAAATGACGAATACCTGTCCGCTTGCATCTTGATGATAAACCGAAAATACGGCTAACAACAGATTTGCGGCGGCAAGCATCAACTCAACCGACATCAGCATAACTATGGCACTCCGTCGATACAAAATACCAAGTACACCTACACAAAACAACAGTATCGACAGGTAGATGTAGTTATTAATACCAACTTGTTCTAATATATCCTGCATATCTTAAGCTTTTTTCTCTCTTTTTGAAATCAATACCGCTCCAATCATTGCCGCAATCAGCAAAATAGAAGCAAACTCAAACGGCACTAAGTACTCATCAAGCAATACTTGTCCTATAACCTGTACCGACTGAAAATCGACATTTGCAGTCTTGTAAGTTTCTATTACAGTATTAGCTTTCAAGAATACAGCTAATATAACAATGGCTGTTAAACATCCCGATATGGCAGCAGCTATGCGGCTCACTACCTTTTTTCTCGATTCGTGCTGATCGCTCAAATTCATAAGCATCAACGTAAACAGCAACAATATCATAATAGCACCTGTGTATACTATAATATGTACTACTGACAAAAATTGAGAATTGAGCATCAAAAAATGACCTGCAATCGAGAAGAAACAGACAACCATATAAACTGCACTATGTATAGGATTTTTTGCCAAAACGGTCAAAATACCCGTACCTAGAGTAATTGTTGCCAGAATATAAAAAATTATCGTTATCATTTTAAAATAGTTACGAGGGATTAGTTACGAGTTACGAGAATTTACTTGTTAACTGATGACTGTTGACTGTTAACTGTATGTTCATACTTACCTGATTTTCCATCTTCAACAGAGATAACCAATCGGTCTTTTCCGTAGATAAAACTTTGTCTAGTTACGTCGGGCTTAACATGTAGTTGAGACTTAGTCAGATAGATAGCATCTTTGGGACAAGCTTCTTCACATAATCCGCAGAAAATACAACGCAACATATTTATTTCATATATGGCTGCGTATTTCTCTTCACGATACAAGTGCATTTCGTCTTTGGTACGTTCGGCGGCTTTCATCGTGATAGCTTCTGCCGGACAGGCAAGGGCACATAATCCGCAAGCAGTACAACGTTCGCGTCCTTCTTCGTCTCGCATCAAAACGTGTAATCCTCTGTAAACGGGACTGTATTCACGTTTCTTTTCGGGATACTGTACAGTCACTTTCTTCGAAAAAAAGTGCTTTATAGTAATCGCCATTCCTTTAACTATCGCAACAAGATAGAGGCGTTCCCAAAAAGTCATCTCTTTATTGGAGGCAACCGTCTTTCTTCCCGATAATGATATATTTTCTATTGTCATAATTATAATAGTAAACAAGTTAACAGGTAAACAAGTAAACGAGAGTGAATAAGGCGTCAACAATCAACATTTTCTTGTTTACTTGTCAACTCGTTTACTTGTATACTTTCTTATTATTTAAAAGCTAATATCAAAATACCATTCAGCAAAATATTGAATAATGCCAATGGGAATAATATCTTCCAACCCAAACGCATCAATTGGTCATATCTGAAACGAGGGATTGTCCATCGTACCCACATATAAAAGAATATGAAGAATGATATTTTACCCAATAAAGCAAAGACAGCTAGAATATTGGCAACATTCGCAGACGAATGTTCAGCCACCCATTCCATTCCCGGATAATTATATCCTCCGAAGAACAAAATTGAGATAAACGCCGATGAGAAAAACATACTCACATATTCGGAGAACATATAAAATCCCATCTTCATAGACGAAAATTCGGTATGATGACCATTTACCAACTCCGATTCGCACTCTGCCAAATCGAAAGGGGTACGGTTACATTCTGCAAACGAACAGATCAGAAATATCAATAATGTTAGTGGCTGATAAAAAGCATTCCAATGGAAACCCGCTTGTTGCTCGGTTATTGTACTAAGGCTTAATGTACCTGTCATCATCACCAAAGCAATCAGCGATAGACCCATTGCCACTTCGTACGAAATCATTTGCGCTCCTGCACGGATACCTGAGATCAACGAAAATTTATTGTTAGATGCCCATGCACCTATTACAATTCCGTAAATAGAAGTAGACATTACAGCTACCACATACAGCAGGGCAATATTTACATCAGCTACTTGAGGAATAAATTTCTCACCATAAATAACAAACTCTTTTGCCCAAGGAATAACTGCACTCCCCAAAAGAGAGACAATCATAGCTACCGCAGGTCCTACAGTAAATAATATTTTATTGGGGGTGTCGGGCATAAACTCCTCTTTCGAGAAAAGTTTTGCACCATCCGCCAAAGGTTGTAAAAGTCCGAATATACCGGCACGGTTAGGTCCATAACGATCTTGTATAAATCCGGCAACTTTACGTTCAGCCCAAGTCGAATACAACGCAAAAAACATTGTTACGGCAAAGACTATGATGATAAGAATAAGCTTCTCTAATATAAATGAAATTTCCATTACTTTCAACAGTTATAAAAAGGTCTGCGACCTTATTCTTCTTTTACTTCTTTTATTTCTGCCAATTCTACCGCATCATAAGGAACAGCAGGCATACTGATTTTAATATCGTCCTCTTCTCGTCCTTCCAAAACCAGTTCATCAATATCTATATGCACCTTTTTCAATGGACGGATGTAGTTGTTGATATTAAGTACCGATGGTTTCTCGAATTTGCGAGGTCCTTCTATTACCCAATCTTCGGGAGTCTTATGGTGAAAACGACAATCGTTACAGATAAACTCATCTACTTCGTGATACACATCTTTACGACCTGTTACACGTTGTACTTTATCGCCAAACATCCAAAGGGTAACTTTTCCGGCACATTTGGGACAGTCACGATGGGCATCGTAAGGTTTGTTGAACCATACACGAGACTCGAAACGGAAAGTCTTATCGGTTAACGCTCCTACGGGGCATACATCAATCATATTTCCCGAGAAATCATTATCAATAGCTTTCGATATATAAGTCGATATTTGAGAATGGTCGCCACGCCCAACAACACCATGTACACGTTCGGGTGTCAATTGATCCGCCAATTTTACGCAGCGGTAACAAAGCACACAACGATTCATGTGTAATTGTATATATGGCCCGATGTCTTCGGGTTCAAATCTTCTTCTTTCTTCTTTGTAGCGAGTTTTGAAGTTCTTATTGCCATAAGCCAAATTCTGCAAATCGCACTCCCCTGCCTGATCACATATTGGACAGTCCAACGGGTGATTAATCAGCAAAAATTCGCTAACAGCTTTACGAGCGTCCAAGGCTTTGGGTGATGTAGCACTTTTTACCTCCATTCCATCCTGAACAGGTGTTACGCACGAAGGTTGAAGTTTGGGCATCGGGCGAGGGTCTCTTTCGCTACCCTTGCTTATTTCTACCAAACAACAACGGCACTTGCCACCGCAATCTTTCAGTTTAGAATAGTAACACATGGTAGGAGGCACGCATTCGCCACCAATGGCACGTGCTGCTTCCAACACGGTGGTACCGGCTTCTACCTCTATTGTATTTCCATCTATTGTAACTTTCATAATCTTTTTCAGTTATCAGTCAACAGTTATCAGCTAACAGTTAACAAGACTAATTTCTTGTAACTCGTAACTTGTAACTCGTAACTAAGAGAGTAAATGTCTAACCTTTTCCATCGGTTCATTTACAAAGTGATTTCTATTTTTTATTTTCTCGGGGAAACGTACGTGATATTCAAATTCTTCACGGAAGTGACGAATAGCGGCAGCCACAGGCCATGCAGCAGCATCACCCAACGGGCAAATGGTATTCCCTTCGATTTTACTTTGAATATCCCAAAGAAGATCTATGTCTTCTTGTCGTCCATAACCGTTTTCGATACGTTCTAAGATTTTTTCCATCCATCCTGTACCTTCACGGCAAGGCGAACATTGTCCGCAACTTTCGTGATGATAGAATCGTGAAAAATTCCACGTATTACGTACCACACAAGCCGAGTCGTTATATACGATAAATCCTCCCGAACCCAAAGATGAACCGGTTGTAAAACCACCGTCGGCTAGAGATTCGTATGTCATCAAACGATCTTCGCCGTTTGCAGTCTTAAATATATAATGTGCAGGAAGAATAGGCACGGATGAACCTCCGGGAATGAATGCTTTCAAAGGACGATCGTCAATCATACCTCCTAGATATTCATCGGAGTTCATAAATTCATGTACCGTCAGACCCATTTCAATTTCGTATACTCCCGGATTTTTGATGTGTCCCGAAGCCGAAATCAATTTAGTACCTGTCGATTTGCCTACACCTATTTTAGCATATTCGTCTCCACCGTTGTTGATGATCCACGATACAGCCGAAATAGACTCTACGTTATTCACCACAGTTGGTTCTGCCCATAATCCGCTTACCGCAGGAAAGGGTGGTTTGATACGAGGATTACCCCTCTTACCTTCCAACGATTCGATAAGGGCGGTTTCTTCTCCACAAATGTATGCTCCTGCTCCACAGTGTACATACAAATCGAGATTGTAACCTGTACCTAATATATTTTTACCCAGCCATCCGTTGGCATAGGCTTCTTTTATTGCTTTTTCGAGAATTTTGAAAACCCACATATATTCTCCACGAATGTAGATATACGACAGGTTGGCTTCTAAGGCGAAACTGGAGATAATAGCTCCTTCGATCAACAAGTGAGGGATGTGTTCCATCAAGAAACGATCCTTAAAAGTTCCAGGTTCCGACTCATCGGCATTTACCACCAAGTGACGGGGATTGCCCGATTTCTTGTCGATAAAGCTCCACTTAAGCCCCATAGGAAAGCCTGCTCCTCCACGACCTCTGATGCCCGAAGTTTTCACCTCTTCTACAATTGCATCGGGAGTCATCGTTTTGATCGCTTTTTCGACAGCCCTATAACCTCCGTTTTTGCGATAAACGTCGTAATCCTTTATTCCGGGAATATCTATGTTCTCTAATAATATCTTTCTAGCCATTGCTGTTTAATTTGCCAATCTACTAATGTGAAAATTTGCCAATGTATTTATGCTCTCATTTTCAAATTAGCACATTGCCATATTATTTACTCGTTTAATAGTATTTTACCTTGTTTACAGTCTTCAACTAACGCATCAAACTTTTCTTCGGTCAAATGTTCGTGATAAAAATCTCCCAGTTGAAGCATAGGTCCATAGCCGCAAGCTCCTAAACACTCTGTTCCTACTACACTAAACATTCCATCGGGGGTGGTTCCGCCTTCTTTTATACCTAATTTTTGACAAGCATAATCGAGCATATCTTCGCCACCACGAATACTGCAACACGATGTGCGGCAAAATTCGAATGTATACTTTCCTCGGGGATGTTGGTTGAACATGGTATAAAATGTTACCACTTCGTATACCTCAATAGGATGAACCTCCAATATTTCGGCAACTTTGTTCATCAAGGGAACGCTCAGCCAATTGTCGTGAGCATCTTGTACGGCATGAAGAACAGGCAACATAGCCGACTTTTTCTTACCTGTGGGATAGTGACCGATAAACTCATTGATACGAGTCATCAATTCTTCCGTTATATTTATTTCTTGATTGTATTCTCTTTTTTCCATTACGCGTCTAATTCTCCGGCAATAACATTTATACTTGATAATGTAGCTACCGCATCCGAAAACATTCCACCCTTAATCATTTCGGGGAATGCCTGATAATATATGAAACAAGGTCTGCGGAAATGCAAACGATATGGAGTACGTGATCCGTCGGTTATCAGATACATTCCTAGCTCTCCGTTCGCTCCCTCTACTGCATGATACACTTCAGCTACGGGAACGGGAACTTCTCCCATCACTATCTTGAAGTGATTTATCAAGGCTTCCATACTGTTATATACCTCATCTTTAGGAGGAAGGTAATAATCGGGTACATCGGCATGGTAATCGCCTTCGGGTAGATTGTCTTTTGCCTGACGAATGATCTTCAAGCTTTCTTTTACTTCCGAACAGCGTACACAAAAACGATCGTAAGTATCGCCCGATTGACCGACAGGTACTATAAAATCGAAATCTTCGTACGAACTATATGGTTTTGCTACACGTACATCGTAATCTATACCGGTTGCTCTCAGGTTTGGACCTGTAAAGCCGTAGTTCATTGCTTTTTCGGCTGAAATTGCACCTACATTAATGGTACGATCCATGAATATACGGTTGCGGAGGTAGGCTCTTTCGAGTTCGTCCCATGCTTTTGGGAAACCTTCGAGAAAC
>JAVBJR010000150.1:0-113664 GCA_031546965.1 Dysgonomonas sp. | reverse complement strand
TCCTCTACCCGTCTAATGTTTTATTTTTAGTTTCTTTTTTTGTACAACTTGTCAAAGATCTCATTTTTCTTTTGCTTTAATCAACCTCTCTCGGTTCTAAAGCGAGTGCAAAAGTAGGCGTTTGTTCAATACAATCCAAATGTTTTATGCACTATTTTGCAAAGTTTTTCATCAGTACTTTCTAACTACTATCAAAACAGTGTTTTATAACATAATTATTTTTTCATTTTTTTCAAAACTACTAGTTAGCCCAATAGACATAAACGATCATACATCTTTACGGATGGTTATTCAACTGATCGTTTACCGCTTTCGAAATCTAAAATCAAAGTTTTGTCACCTTTTGTTATTTTCATTTTTCGAGTATCAAAAACAGTCTTGCAATATGGATTATCATACCGATAATTGCCTCTCAATGAAACTTCTTTGCCTTTTATTTTAAATGGTGATACCCAACCAAATTCAATTTTACCTTGAGATGGTGAATTGTAAACTACCTCTAAATTATTGGTTACGACTTTCGATTTAGAAATAATATCAACAAACCGAGAAAAGCTTCCCGATTCTTTTTTAGAGCCCATTTCGCAAATCCATATATTTTGTAATCCGTCAGCAATCAGATCATTTACCTCCTCTTTGTCATCTGCTTTCCATCGGGTCTGATGTTGCGAATAGATGGCAACATACCCGTCGTCTTTTCGGGCAAATACCCACGAGCCTTTTTCTATTACCTCATCAAAAGCATCTTTTGGTACATAAGCATGCGTATAATGTATCTTTTCGGTTTCGGGTGTATTATATATACAAACAACTACATTTTTGTGCTGTGCGGCACGAGGCAAAACGGCGTTTCCCGCCCAATAATTAGGGGTCACATTCAGATGTTCCGATCCGGGATGATTTGTAAATACCAACGCCCGACCTCCTAAAGTGGCTTGCCAAGGGTGTTGCTGATAACCGACAGCTCCCGTACGAAAATCAGACGTACAACTTATCAGATAATCGGGTGTACGATACGTCTCGATATTGGCTTCCGACAGAGCAAAGCGATCTAAATGTGGAGTTGTTATCTTTCCGTATTTAGCTATCTGATCGTCATAGATTTTAATGTATTTGTCATAATCCCGATAAGGATAAGCTCCGTGTGTTTCCGAAATGTATTTCGACATACGGATAGACAACGGATGAATAAACTCCTGCATTCCCCAATACAAATGAGTATCTAGTTCACCATCATATGAAAGTCCGTATTTCGGAGCGTCGGCAACCTCAATACTATTGCGTTGGCGATTACGTATGGTTAGCGAATAGTCTGTAGCTATATTTTTTATTACCTCTGGACATTTATATGTACTAGTCACAAGTGCCGTACTCCCCATAATATGACGGGGTAAATACTGCCCTACTCCAAAAACAAGTTTCATCACCGGAGAAATCGGGTTTTCGTAAGTGAGCAATGTGGGTGCATAAATCCGCCCTGTAGTAGCTCCCAAAATTCCCTTATAATTATTAAGTGCCAAATCGAACATCAACATATCTAAAACCAATCCGGCTCGTGATTTAATAAGAGGATCTTCGGCATAATCATATAAATTACAGAGCAAAAGCACTTCTACATCATAATAGGTTGCAGATAGCCACTCACTAAATCCGAAGCGAAAGCGATAATCGAGCCAACGAACCAAGCGTTCCTTAGCATGATCCATATGTTGTTGTCCTGTCATCCCATTTTTAAAAATCTTATCTTTATACAGTTGACCTGCCAACAATTCGGCTGTATGATACAATGCTTGATGATTTTCGGTATGGTAACATTTGTATGTTGTATCTCGTCTTGCATCATCCCACCAATATTTGAAATCGAGAATACAATCTTCGACCTTGCCATTCATTTCTTTTGATAGGATCGGTTTTTCTCTATTCTGATATTCGAGACGAAGAAGTCCATTTAGTGTAAAGTCATTACAATCTCTGTTGTAATAAATAACATCTAACGTTTCTTGTACCCGTTTTTCATCAATGGGAAGTCCTCCGGCTACACGGGTAATTTCTTTGAAAATGATGGTTCTTCCGCCTTGCCCTTCGGTATCGCCGTTTTTGGAACAATAGTCTATATATTGTTGCCGCCTTTCTTCGTATGTTCCTTGTGCTTGCAAAGTGAGAGGCAACCCCAAAAACAAAAGAGAAAAAAGTATATACTTTGTTATTTGCATTTTGTTATTTTTAAAAAATTGCAGAAAACGGCTGTAGGGGCGAAAAATATTTCGCCCATTGCTATTGTTTCGGGCGTATAATTATACGCCCCTACATATTGCTCTCTACAATTATTACTTTTATTGAATTACAGCAGCCCAGCCTCCGTTACGTACCATTTTGATGGTTGTCTTCTCGTCTTTTTTAACCGAAGAATCCTTTTTTTTGTAGTCCATTGCCTGACGACCTGCATTAATACCGTCTTCAAAAGAGGTCATTTGATACGATTTGCCGGCATTCAGAAAATCGAAGTTTATTTCAAAAGTTCGTTCTTTCTCATTGTTATTAGTCATACCTCCAATAAACCACTTGTCTCCTTTGCGTTTAGCAACGATGGCATATTCGCCTACTTTGGCTTCAAGCACTTTGGTTTCGTCCCAGGTAGTGGGAACCTGCGTAATAAAACGTGTACAATCGTCGTTACGATAATAGAGTGTAGGATTGTCGGCTAACATTTGTAGTCCGCTTTCAAAAATCACAAACAATGCCAACTGATAAGCACGTGTACCTATACTTGCTGCATTGGGACGTGCTGCACTATATACCTCGGGCTGCATACTTATCATTGCTCCGGGTGTATAATCCATTGCTCCAACCGCATTACGCATAAAGGGTAGATAGATACTGTTATCGGGATAACAACCGCCCATTTGCTCCATACCTCGTACACCTTCGTAAGATATTACATTGGGATATGCGTACTCTAATCCGGCGGGTTTAAATGCTCCGTGAAAATCTACAAGAAGTTCATTTTTAGCGGCTTCTTTTGCTACACGTTCGTAATAGTTTACCATCCATTGGTCGCTTCTGTCCATAAAGTCGATCTTAAGACCTTTTACTCCCCATTCTTTGAATGTTTTGAACAAATCGAAGTTCTTTTCTACCACCAACCAGGTGAGCCAAAGGATAACATCTACATTTTTTTCTTTTCCATAACGAATAATTTCGTGTACATCTACCTTAGGATTAGGAGTATATGGGTCACGTGTACTCATTGCCCAACCTTCGTCCATTATAATATAACGGATGCCGTATTTAGAAGCAAAGTCTATATAATATTTATAGGTTTCTAAGTTATACCCTGCAACAAAGTTTACATCTTCGCCATAAGGTGAAGCATCATTCCACCACTCCCAACTGGCTTGTCCGGGTTTGATCCATGCTGTGTTTTGCAATTGGTTTTTAGGGGCAAGTCTTAACGTCATTGTTGTTTCCAACAACTGTTTGTCGTCTTTGGTTATTACAAAGTATCTCCAAGGGAAAGTGCGTTTGCCTGCTGTTTTGGCAATATAATCGGCTTCTTTTGTAATTTTTAAACTGCGGTCTCCATCCTCTCCAAATTCAAGAGGGGCTTTTGGGAAGATCGATTGCATTCCGTTACCTGCCCCTTTCAAGAACATACAGGGGTAATCGGTTACATCGGACTCCGAAATCAATATCTTATATTGTTTTTTTGTATCGATCAACACGGGTAGAACTGCCATATTTTTTTCTTCTGCAGCAAATTTATTGGTCGCAACATGGGTGTACTTCTCTTCGTAAGCAGTTTTGAATCCACCCTGTTGTTGCATATGAGCCAAATAATCGGAAGGGAAATTGATTACAAAGTCTTCATTTTTTACTATAGACTCATTTTTCTTATCGGTAATAAATCGATAAGCAACACCACCGTTATAAGCTCTGAATTCAACCGAATAGTCGCCTTTGAAATTCAATAACAATACATTACAGTTATTATTTACTGTTGAATATTTAAGCGGTACAACGGGTTTAATATTCTCATTAATCACACTTCGTTTTTGTCCTGCCAATTTTGGGTTTTCACCTAGAGCTTCTTTATCCAAAGCCAATTGCAGGTAACAATTGGTGAGTAACTGATCGTTATTATAATCAACCGAATAGTAAATTTTGTCTTTGATATTCAGGGAAACTTTAATTTCTCCATTCGGAGATTTTAACTCCACATTTTGAGCCGATAAACTAATTACTCCTAAGGAGCAATAGGCTAATAAAGAGAACAAAATCAAGAATGATTTTTTTGAAAATAGTAATTTTTTCATGTATCGTGTTTTTATTATGTTTACAAGTTATTAGTAAACAAGTTAACAAGTCCGTAAACTCGTTTACTTGTAAACCTGTTAACCTTTAGTCTGCTACCTATTTCTCGAGCAATGCTGTTGCACACCAAAGAATAGGAGCTTGTCCGTGCAGGTCTCCGACAATTCGTTTGCGAGCTAAATAATATTCTTTGCTACTACCCACATTTGTACCCATACAAACCTCCCGAAGATCGTTGTCTTCATTGATATACGTATTTAAGGCAATCCATGCTTTACGAGCAATGGGAGCGTAAATTTTCGGGTCGAGCCAACCGTTTTTCACTCCTGTAATGATAGCGTAGGTAAACATTGCCGATCCCGAAGTTTCTGTCCAAGCATCGGGTTGATCCACAAGTTGTCCCCACAGCCCCTCTTGGTTTTGATGTTCACGAAGGGTTTCCATCATTTTCTGATACGCTTTCAGAATTCGTGGACGGTCGGTATTATCTTGCGGCAAGTTCTTTAATAACTCAGCCATACCGGCAGCCATCCAGCCATTACCTCTACACCAAAAAAAAGGTGATCCTTTTGCATGAAAAAACAGCCCGTTAGGTTGCTGTATCGAATCTAAATAGACAGTCATCTCATAAGCTGCCCTATCGATGTACTTTCGGTCTTTGGATGCCAAATAGGCTTGACTCTGAATGGTAGAAATCATAAACATATCGTCTATCCAAAAACGAGTTTGCCACGATAAGCCTTTGTCTAAAAAACCCTTATATTGTTCAGCATTTTTGGTCGATTCGGGCATCTGCCATTGACGGTCTGCAAAATCGATACCAATATAGTAAAATAATTTGTTATTTGTTTGCATATACAACTGTAAAGGTATCGATCCAAAAACTGTATGATCTACATGATCGGGTTTTTGCATCAAGTGCTTTTGGCTTCCCATGAGTGGAAAGAAGCGTTCTTCGAGTTGATACAGTAATTTTTTATCCCCTGATGCTTTTGCAAATTTCAAGGCTCCAAACCAAGTGCAAACCTCCGGATAGGTGACTTCTCCGGGAGGAGATTGTATACCATCGAAATTTCGGAAAGGTACTGAAACATATCTTTGAGACACACGCCTGCCAACATCGAGTGGATCTGTTCCTTTCGGGAAATTTTTTAAATCGCCGCTTTGAGCCATTGTCAAAAATAGACCGGCTTGTAAGAAGCAAAAAATTGTCAGTATTGTTTTTTTCATTCGCTTTCTATTTTGCATTTAGTCGTAGGGGCGTATTGCATACTCCCATTTCAATTGAGATTAAGGGCGTATGCAATACGCCCCTACTTTGCTTACCACCCCGGATTTTGCGGATATGGTGTTCCTTTTGTAATTCGGTCTATTTGTTGTTTAGGTATCGGACGAAGCAGATGCTTTTCGCGTATATTGATTTTTGCATTGCCCTCATCGTATTTTTTTACTCTTTCCAACAAAGTTCCGGTTCTTGCTAAGTCTGCCCAACGGCAATGTTCTACCAAAAGCTCACGGGTTCTCTCTTCCAAAATAAAGTCTAAGGTGATATCGGATGCTGTTACATCTAAAGCTCCGGCAACCGAAGTTTCTTTATTACGGGCACGTTCACGAATTACATTTATATATTTGGCTGCATTTTCATTATCACCCAGTTTATAGGCTGCCTCAGCTGCCAAAAGATATGTTTCACCTAAGCGGAAAATAACATAAGAACGATCTGAATTGTCATTAGGAACAACACGGGTTCTATCCAAAAATTTGGTTATAGTCGGGAAAATAGCTGTACCGTTATACGCATCGGGCGTAAAAATAATGTATTTATTTTTATCGCCTCTATTCTGAGTCTTTGCCCTTATTTCGCTTGCTGTCATTTTATACCCGGGATAATAGATGGCTGTATCGCCTATGGTGGTCAGTTTCCAATCGAAAGATTCTTTTACTCCGTTTATTGTGTAAGATATTGCTCCACCGTTTTGTTTTTTAGTGGCAAACCATACCGATTGAAATGTGCCTTGATAACGGGTATCTTTATCTCTGTTATTAAAGGCGGCATAAGTATACGAGTTCGGATTGTTCCACGAATACGAACGACCATCGTTTATGTTACGTTCTCCCATATAAGCATCGTATCCGTCTACAAAATAATGATTGAGAGTTGTACGTCCTCCATAAATATTATTATCATCCCAATCCATGCGGGCTACAAATAATTCTTCTTTGTTTTTTCCAGATGGTGCATCGTTCGCTTCATTAAAAATATCTGCAAATTTAGGCATAAGAGTTATTCCCAAACCCGGGGCATCGGTTATCAATCCGCTTAATGTTGTATAAGCCTTTTGATAATATTCCTTAGCTTTAGCCGGGTTGTAATATTTATTATGCGAGTTGTTGGGGTATTTGGCTGCATCTTTGTCGTATACCCAACCTAAGGTCAAATACACTTTTCCGAGCAAATGGCGAGCTGCGGCTGCCGAAACATTTCCCGAAGGCAAACTGTTTTTTTGAGGGCTTGGTGAACATCCTTTAACGGCATCTTCCAAATCTTTAATAATTAGATCATAAGCCAAAAGCATATCTTCGCGAACTCCCGAAGTCTTAGGTTCTGTATTAAATGTGGTACTGATCGTAAGGTCTCCAAATTGTTGAGCCATGATAAAGTAGAAAAAGCCTCGGAAGAATTTAGCTTCTGCCAAAATCTGATCCCGTTGCGCAGCATTCAGATCTCCTGTGCTAACATCTACATTCGCTGCATTTTCAATCAGAAAGTTAAGTGTATTGATGTTGATATACGAATCTGTCCACAATTTTCGAGGATACTCATTATCCGTATTGAAGTTTTCGAGATGATATGTTGCAATATTAGTGGTACGGTTACTTCCGGCTATATTGGGTTTTAGCTCATCGGTACCGGGATTCATCATTCCATGAATACCTTCCTCTGCCGAATACATACTTCTGATGGTTGCGTATACAGAATTCAATCCCATCTTAAACCCTTTGGGGGTTTTCAGAAAATCTTGGGTAACATTAGCATGATTCTCCTCTTGCAGCTTGTCGTCGCATGCTGTAAATGATCCTAAAACCAAGGAAATAGCTAATAGATATATTATTTTTTTCATGTTTATAATTCAAATTAAGGGTTAAAATGATAGATTCAATCCAAATACAAACGATCGGGTAGCCGGTGTTCCAAGGCTTATTGTGCTTGTAGTTTCGGGATCTATACCGCCGTCTTTTTTGTATTGAGAATCAAACCATGTGTACAGGTTAGATGCGGTTGCATATAATCTCGCCGATTGTACTCCGTATTTGGCAGAAAAGGCTTTGGGTATCGTATAACCAATAGTTATGTTTCTCAATTTCAGATACGAAGCATTGTATCTTGCCATAAGACCTTTATTGGGAATGTCTCCGGCAGATGGCTTGGGCCAACGTGCACTTGTATTGTCGGGAGTCCAGTAATCGATATTCAAGTTATTATAATTTCCTTTCATCTCGTTCATCCAGCTATTGTGCATATCGGAGGTTAAAATTCCTCCCTGACGGAATGTAAACAGAAATGCCAAGTCAAAACCTTTCAACGCAAATCTATTGTTGATACCTCCCTCAAAATTAGGAGATCTTCTTCCTATAAATATCCTGTCATCTTCATTTATCTGTTGTTGTGCTTTTGGGGTTACTCCATCAGCCTCATAATCGATGTGATGATTTTTCACCTTTACATTTCCAATAACGGAAGTAGGTCCTGACACTTTATATCCGAACGTTTCGGCTAAAGCCCTGTCTTCGGGTGTATCTTGCCACAGACCGTCTTGTTCAAGAGAGAGTTTAGCCCAACGATCTTCTCCCAAATACAACCCTTCGGATGGGATTTGGGTCACTCCTTCTCCCAAATCTACAATTTTATTTCTGTTGGCAAAAATATTAAAATCGGTAGTCCACAATAGTTTATTCTGCCCATCTCCATTAATATTAACTGTACTCACATTAAATTCTACACCTCTGTTGCGAGTTCCTCCAAGGTTAGTAACATACGAACTCGAATAACCGGATGTTGCCGGCAGGCTTACGGGTAATAACAAATCGGTTGTATTTTGTTGATACAATTCTAATGTACCGTTGATGCGGTTCGAAAGAAATCCGAAATCGAGTCCCACATTATATGTTTCGGTATTTTCCCATCCCAAGCTCTTATCAGGAACTGTTCCCGGATAAACACCTATTACGCCTGTTGTACCCAATATGTATTTATTATCAGACAATTGAGCCAATGTTTGGTAAGGATTTATAGCCGTGCTGCCCACATTTCCCCAACTGGCACGCAGTTTTAGCCCTGATACAAAATTCAGGTTTTCCATAAACGACTCTTGAATAATATTCCATCCCAATGCCAGCGAAGGAAAAGCGTGCCATTTATTGCCTTCTGCTAAACGAGACGATCCATCGTACCGAACGGTTGCTGTAAGCAGGTATCTTTCTTTAAAGTTGTAATTTAAACGTCCCATATAAGACAATATACTCCATTTATCGAAATCGCCGCTGCCTTTAATCGCTCCTTGAGCTTTTCCGGGATTGTAGTACTGAACATTATCATCGTAATAGTCAAAAGACTCTGTACCGGTTCTTTCTTGAGTACGATCTTCGTAACTGAAAAGACCTGTAAACAAAATGTTATGAGCTTCTTTTATGGTTTTGTTCCACGTTACGATATTCTCTAACGTATATTCCTGAGCAAATTCGCTTTGTGAATAAGCTCTATTTAAAGCCCCCATCCGTTTAGTGGTATAAGTGCCCTCAAACTGCCCGTCGTTTTTTTGTCTTAATTGTGCACCTCCGTTAAATCGGTATTTGAATCCTTCGGGAAGAGTCAATTCGAGATAACCGGTTGTAAAAGTCGATAATATCTTTTGGTCATCTACAACTGCACCTTCTTGTTCGTCCAATAAAGGATTCCAAACATTCTGTGCACTTCCCGGCAGATATGTTCTCAACGATCCGTCCTCTTTATAGGGTGTTGCAAACGGTGAGGCTCTCAAAGCCTGATCCATCGGATTGGCATCTTCTCCTTTGGTTTTCGAGAATGTATTTAATGTAGATAAACCTACTTTAAGCACACTGTTGATTTCGGAATCTAGCGAAAATTTAGCCGTAAATCGTTCGTAAGAATGTCCTCTATAGTTATTCTCTCCCTTGAAATATCCGAGAGAAGCATTATAAGAAGTTTTTTCGCTGCCCCCGTTTAATGATACTTGTTGGCTGTTTTTGATTCCATTCTTGAAAATCAGATCCTGCCAATCGGTGTTAGTTCCGGCATAATATCCGTCCATTTCGTCTTGATCACGAAAAACAATACCCAATTTCATCAATTCGGGATCGTCAACACCTGTGTACTTAGCGGGATTTGCGTTGTATTGAGCCCATTGTTTGAGCTTGATAAACTGCTCGCTGTTCATTACCTTGAAGTCGCTTATTGCACTAACAACACCATAATAACCATTGTAAGAAACTTGTGTTTTTCCTTTGCTTCCTCGTTTGGTTGTAATAAGTACAACACCATTGGCGCCTCTCGATCCGTAAATAGCGGTAGAGGATGCGTCCTTCAATATACTTACACTCTGTATATCGTCGTTATTAATATCATTGAGGCTTCCCGCAAATGGTACACCATCAACAACAACAAGGGCATCGTTCCCTGCCTTAATAGAGCGTTCGCCACGAATCCTTATTGTAGGCACAGCACCGGGGCGAGTGTCTCCTCCTGCCATCTGCACATCTACACCGGCAGCCAAACCTTGCAAAGCCGAAGCTATGTTAGCCACCGGAGCTTGTTTGATAATATCAGATTTTACATTCACCATTGCACCCGTAATATCAGATTTCTTTTGACTACCGTATCCAACTACTACCACTTCGTTCAAAAGGGCAGCATTTTCCTTAAGTACAACGCTCAAATTGGTCTGATTGGTAACTTTAATAGATTGAGGTACATAGCCAAGATACGATATCTCAAGGATTTCGCCACTTGCTACATCGAGAGAAAAATTTCCGTCCAAGTCGGTAACAGTTCCTATAGAAGAACCTTTTACGGCAACAGCAACTCCCACTAAAGGACCCGATGCGTCAGAGATTACTCCGGTAACTTTTTGCTTCGACACTTGTTGAGAAACAGCCGTCTCCGTTGCATTGGAGGTGTGTTCGTTTGCTGCTAAAGGAAACATTGCTCCCGATCCTGCGATCAGACATAATGTACTCAAACAGCATAGCCTTAGAAAGTACGTTTTGTGTACGTGCATAAATTTTAGGTATTAGTACAGGTTTAACATAATTTAAAAATCACATGCCAAACATATACATAGTTTGAGTGCAAATGGGTCTGTTTTTAGGACACGATAGAACCTTAGAGCGACAATGTCTGAAAAGCGGATAAGAATGTCCGAAAATCGTACCCATGCAGGCAGATTTAGGTTGAATATGCTTTATTTTACGACATATTTACGATAATTTTACCAAAGCCTTATAACCTTCAAGATACTTGACCATGAAATACTTAATTGACCTGAAAAAAGGACATTTTTTTGTCCTTATACTTTTCCTTGTATGCAGTTTGAGTTTAAATGCCTATACATTAAGGCAGTTGTCGAGTAAAAACGGTTTGTCTAATAGTGCCATCCTGTCTATCAGCCAAGATCGTAATGGTTTTATGTGGTTTGGCTCGTGCGATGGGCTAAACATGTTCGATGGATTGAATATTCGGATATACAAACCCACCAATCAGAAAAACAATCTGTCGGGGAACCTCATAGAATGTATTCTCGAAACGAAAGAAGATGTATCGTGGATACAAACCAATTATGGGTTGGATAAGTTCAACAAAAAGCAAAAAACTGTAAAAACATACAAGGAGGTCATCGGGAAAAATAAATTAGCCAAAAGCCACGACGACGATATTTATATTGTAAAAGAGGACAATTTTATCTACTACATACAACACGATCAAGATTCACTCTTCAAATATCCGATCAAAAATAATGCTCTCAGTACACTGAAAGTAGTTGCCGACAGCAACAATGTGCTTTGGATATTTACAAATGACGGTAATTGCCAAAGTTATAGCATCGACAAAAAAGGCAATACTTTAAGCTTAAAGCCTCTGCCACTGTTTGAACATGACAAAAAATTGAAGTTCTGTTTTAATGAAGAAAATTCGGTCTATTTTGTAGACGACAGCTACACCCTTTACGAATACGACCTTCTGACCAAGAAGAAGTATTATATACATGACTTGAGACAGGAAATAAGCCAAAATGGCGAGATATCGGCAATTATCAAATACCACAACGATTATTATATCGGCTTCAAAACCAATGGATTGATACATCTAAAAAATATATCTGACCAAAAGGATAACTACATAGTGAATCTGATAGATATAAAATCGGGGATATTTTGCCTTACCAAAGACAAGTTCCAAGATATTATATGGGTAGGAACAGATGGGCAAGGGGTATATATGTATTATGTGGACTCATATTCTGTAAAATCGACCATCTTTAATAATCTCACCTATCCGATCAATAAGCCGGTACGATCGCTGTTTTTTGATAAAAACAACTCGCTATGGTTGGGAAGTAAAGGTGACGGCATTGTAAAAATAGATAATTATGCGCCTGATAAAGATGTCAAATCAAGCAAAATAGATCATATACTTGCCTCCAACAGCAACCTCAACAACAATTCGGTTTTTGCCTATGCCAAAAGCAACAAAAATATCTTATGGATAGGTAGCGACGATGGAATCAATTATTATTCGTATGCCGAAAACAAAATTAAAAAAATAGAGATTACCTCCCTAGATAAACGAATAAAATATGTACATGCCATCTGCGAAGCAAACGACTCTACTCTATGGATTGCAACCGCAGGAGAAGGTATTATAAAAGCCCGAATAGAAGGCACAGACAATGATCCCATAATAACCTTTACCAAGAGGATAACACTCAAAAATGGAGAAACGGCTTACAACTATTTTT
Source organism: Dysgonomonas sp. (assembly GCA_031546965.1). GTDB lineage: Bacteria > Bacteroidota > Bacteroidia > Bacteroidales > Dysgonomonadaceae > Dysgonomonas_A. The sequence goes on along the minus strand of JAVBJR010000150.1, from coordinate 101,320 downwards.
TTACTATCTACAAGGAAAACGAATCTACCATTTGGTTTGGAAACAGGGGCTATGGTGTATTTAAGCTAAATACGCTGACCGACCAACACGAAGCCATGCAGTTTGATAAAGACCATACTAACCAAACCCTCAACGATATATTCTCGATTATAAAGACCGATAAAGGCTACTGGTTTGGAACCAGTTTTGGTCTTATCAGGTTAGCCGAAGAAAAAGAGCAGATATATAACGAATCGAACGGTTTCCCTAACAATACCATTCACGGCATTCTCGAAGATGGCAGCAATAATCTTTGGTTGAGTACCAATCAGGGGATAGTAAAATTTAATACCATCGAAAAAACATTTCAAATATATAAGCAGCAAAACGAACTTGATGTTATAGAGTTCAGCGATGGGGCGTTTTATAAAGACGATGCTTCAGGAACCTTGTTTTTTGGTGGAGTAAATGGTTTTGTCACCATTACCAAAAACGATTTTACTCAAAACGAATATATGCCTCCGATACTGTTTAATAACTTATCTATCTTCGGGAAAAGCTGCAATATATCGGATTTTCTAACGGGCGAAGGTGAGATGGAAACATTGGAACTCAATTACAGTCAAAATTTCTTTTCGATCTCCTTTACTGCCATCGATTATATTAACGGTAGCAATTACGAATACCTCTACAAACTAGATAACTTGAGTAACAGTTGGGTCGAAAACGGCAATTCGAATACCACCTCTTTTACAAGTATCTCTCCCGGAAAATACACCCTTTATGTAAAATACAAGAACCGCATTACAGGCAAAGAAAGCCCTGTATACTCACTCATCATAGAAATAAAGCCTCCTTGGTACAGAACCAATTTGGCATACGTAATATACGGTATACTATTGCTCGCTCTTATTGCTTTCTGTATCAGACTTAGTGTGAAGTGGATAAAGATGAAGAGAGAGGGTATAATATCGAAATTAAACGAAAAGCAGAAGGAAGAAATCTATGAATCGAAACTTCGTTTTTTTACCAATATAACACACGAAATATGCACGCCTTTGACTTTGATATATGGACCTTGCGAAAAAATTATAACTCATAAAAATACCGATTCGCACATACAAAAATATGCTTCACTAATACAACGAAATGTTGAGAAGCTAAATACGCTTATACAGGAATTGATCGAATTCAGGCGTCTCGATTCCGACAATAAACCATTGGATATAAAAGAAGTTCAGGTATCTGAAACGAGTAAAAGCATAGCCGATCTTTTTCTCGAAATCGCCGAAAACAAAAATATAGCCTATAAAAAAAATATACCTGCTAACCTCTATTGGAATACCGATTCGATAGGCTATGCACGGATAATAACCAATCTATTGTCGAACGCGTTCAAATATACACCCAACAATGGGCAGGTAATTATTGATCTCTATACCGAAGCCGACAACCTTATATTTTCGATAACCAATACCGGAAAAGGCATACAGGAAGAAAGTCTGCCGACTATATTCGACCGCTATAAAGTGTTAGATGACTTTGAGAAACACGGACAAGACGGGCTTTTTTCACGCAACGGATTGGGTTTGGCAATCTGTCACAATCTCGTAAAATTACTCCATGGAGAGATAGAAGTCAAAAGTGTGCCTAACGAGACTACTCAATTTAAGGTAATATTGCCAATGCTGCCCATAAATGCAACCGACGAGTTTATCAACATAGAGCCTAGCAAATTATTTGTTGATATACCTATTACATTTGAGCAAAAAGAGCAACAATATGACAGAAGTAAATCTTCGGTAGTGATTGTAGACGATGATACCGAAATGCTGTGGTTTCTCTCGGAGATATTTGCAGAGAAATACAATATCGTAACCTTGAATAAGTCCGAAGCACTGCTTCATTATTTAAAACACGATCAGCCCGAACTGATTATTCTCGATTTGGTACTCCCCGATATCGACGGTATCTCATTGATAAAGACCATCAAATCGGACAAGTTTCTTGCCTATATCCCCATCATTATTCTATCGGCAAAAAACGATCCCGAAATGCAAGTCAAAGGTGTTGAAGCAGGGGCAGAGATGTTTATCACCAAACCTTTCAATATAGATTATCTGGAGACAGTAGTTGCCCGATTTCTTCAAAGGGACGAGAACCTGAAAGAATATTACAACTCGGCATTCAGTTCTTTTGACCTGAAAGACGGACGTCTGATTCATAAAGACGAGAAAGCTTTTTTTGAAAAAATATTACAAATTATTGACGAAAGCATCTCAAACCCCGAATTGTCAGTCGAATTTATCAGCTCGTCGTTGGGGGTAAGTACACGGCATTTGTATCGTAAATTAAAGAATATAACGGACAAAACACCCAGTGATATTATCAAAGAATATCGATTTAAGATGGTAGAACGGTTGCTTGTAACCTCCAATATGTCGGTAGAGGAAATTATATACAAAGTAGGATTCAATAATAGAGGAAATTTCTTTCGGCTGTTTTCTCAAAAATATGGGATAACGCCCAAAACTTATAGAGAACAACAATCGGAAGATGTAAAGGCAAGAAATAAATAGTTGCAGGGCTTGCTCTACATGCCCTATTATCGCATATCAGCTTCAAACATGTCACCTCGCTTTTCTCTTTCTTTTTTTTAAAGAAAAAACTCATTTTTTCATAATATAATTCCATTCTTTCCGTTTAATATTTGAAAGTTTTAGGTCGTAATTTAATAACTGCTATAACGTAAGTTGAGGGCTTACTAAAAATGAATATATATTACCATGGAATATAGAAAATTAACTGATTTAGAAATTGCAGAACTACAAATCCAAGGATGCGTTGCCGATAATTGGAATAATATATCTGTTCATCAACAATTCGATACAACTTATATTCGTCACGTAAACTTTTCGGGAGAGATAAAACTCGGATTTTACGAGAACCAATTTACCCTTCCCGGAGGAATCAAGAAGCATTCGGGAATTAAACATGTAACCCTTCACAACTGCGAGATAGGCAATAATACCTTTATTTCGAACGTAAACAATTACATTGCAAATTATAAGATAGGCAACGATGTATTTATCCACAATCTCGAATTGATGTACGTGGATGGCGAATCGTCTTTCGGCAATGGGATAGAAGCCGCTGTACTGAACGAAACCGGAGGTAGAGAAGTAATTATCCACAATAAATTGAGTGCTTCGTTTGCATATATCATGTCGTTTTACCGCCATCGCCCTATTCTCATTCAGAAGATGCAGGAAATAGTAAAACTCTATGCACAGCAAAACTCGTCTTCAATGGGAACTATTGGGAACAATGTCAAAATAATAAATACGGGTACAATCAAAAATGTTTGCATATACGACCATGCTACCATAGAAAGTACCTGCCACCTCGAAAACGGAACTATAAACAGTAACCAACACGACCCCGTGCATATAGGCTATAATGTGATGTTGAAAGACTTCATCGTCAGCTCAGGATCGCATATAGAGGACGGAACCATGCTTACCCGTTGCTTTGTGGGACAAGCCTGCCAGCTGGGACATACCTACTCTGCCAGCGACTCGCTGTTCTTTAGCAACTGCCAGGGCGAAAACGGAGAGGCTTGTGCCATCTTTGCCGGTCCTTACACGGTAACCCATCACAAATCGACTTTGTTGATATCGGGGATGTATTCGTTTATGAATGCAGGCTCGGGATCAAATCAAAGTAATCATATGTATAAACTGGGTCCTATCCACCAAGGGGTAATGGAGAGAGGCGGCAAAACTGCCAGCGATTCGTACATTCTTTGGCCCGCCAAAATAGGCGCTTTTTCGTTGGTTATGGGTCGCCATTACCGCAACTCGGACACATCTAAGATGCCATTTTCGTACCTGATAGAGCACGACGACGAAACCATACTTGTACCCGGAGTAAACCTGCGTAGTGTAGGTACTATACGTGATGCTCAAAAGTTTCCTAAACGCGACAAAAGAAAAGATCCTAACAAAATGGATCAGATCAATTTTAACCTTCTCAGCCCTTATACTGTTCAAAAAATGTTCCAGGGGATTGAGGTGCTAAACGAATTGCTAAATACTTGCGGCGAAGCATCTGTTCATTATTCGTATCGGGGATGTCGCATAAAAGGAACTTCGGTACGCAGCGGTCTAAAATATTATGATATTGCGATTACCAAATTTTTAGGTAATTCTATTATCTCCCGATTAAATAATTGTTCTTGCACAAGTAACCAAGAGATAAGAGAATGTCTGAAACCCGACAGTGCTGCCGGATTAGATAAATGGCGTGATCTTGCCGGACTTTTGGCGCCAAGTAGCGAAATAGACAAATTGATAGAAGACATAGAGTCTGATAAACTAACTTCTATTGAAGATATAAATGCCGTTTTTGCAAACCTGCATAAAAATTACTATTCTTTTGAATGGACTTGGGCTTGGGACAAAATTCAAGAATACTTCAATCTTTCTTTAGATACTATCACAGCCAAAGACATTATAGTTATTGTTGAAAAATGGAAGGATGCAGTGGTAAAACTAGACCGGATGATTTACGAAGATGCTCGCAAAGAATTTTCTCTACCCTCTCACACCAGCTTCGGAATGGATGGCGATAAAAAAGATCAGAGAATAGATTTTGAGCAAGTTAGAGGTATCTTCGAAAAGAACGCTTTTGTTGAAGCTGTTCTCGAACATATCAAAATAAAATCGAAATTGGGAGAGGATACGATAGCCCGTTTATCGAACATTCTTTAAATATATGTAATTTTCTGTCATACTTACCGAGCGATAACGAAGCACGTCATAGCGAACGCGATAGTGAAGCAATCTCTTCAACAACGAGATTGCTTCGTCGTTCACACCCGCAATGCACCTCCCCCTTATAGACTTTTTGGACAGCCTCCTATATGCACTTTCAAGAATTTTAAATTTCTTTTCTAAAATTTGAACGGGATTGCACTTTATTTTTGTTTAATTTTATTTACTTTGTTACCTAACCCTTAAATAATAAAACTATGCTAAACATACAATTGAAAAGAAAATGTATTTATGTTTTGACTTTGTTCTGTGTTCTATTGTCTTCATGCAGTAACGATGATGGTGATGAAACAGTAGACCCATATAAGTACTTAAACCTGAAATCTGGCTATATCGATATATATTACCAAGGGAACAAAATTGAGTTAAAAGAAATAGCCTCATCTTATTATCTAAATACAGACAGAGATACCTTAGGTATTTGTTATATCGGATATACTGATAAGACATTTTTGATATCTAAAAATTCAGTTCTCCTATTTGTTTCGAAAAACTCAAGACTAGAGCGGATACAATATAATTATTCGCCTCCAGGCACAAATTATGCAACCCAATATGAAAATTATAGTGCCAAATATGATGATGCTCTCACTTATTTAGAGCGTGATATATCCATTAATAAGAGTGTTTTAAAAGGAAGCTTTAAAGGAAAATTATTTAATGGAAGCGGTATTATAGATATTGATAGCTGTAAATTTTATATCGAAAGATAAAAAATTCAATTGATACAAATACTCTCCTGGAAATTTTAATAAACTCTATGAATATTCTAATGCAGAAGTGATTAGGATCTCAAAGTAAATTATGCAGGTCGTTTACTTTGGGCTTCTAATGCTTAATTTGTGTAATTTCAATTGTATATATACTCTATTATTTATTACCTTTGAACATAATTTGAAGGCTCAGACCTCACTTAACATAAAACATAAGGATGGAAAACTACGATAAATACGAGATATTAAGCGAAGGTACCGCTTTTAGACCTTCGGTTATGGGGGTAGTATCTTCAATGCAAAACTATTTTTTTAGTTACGACAATCTAAACAACTCTCTTCGAGAAAATTGCGATTTCAAACTCTTATCTTTTGAATTGTCGAAAGCTACCGACCATATCGAAAAAGAGTATATAGCTTCCATCGAATATTTATCGGAAGTGTACAAAATAAATATATCGGAATCGTTGGTAGAAGATCTTCGTTTGGAAGAGTTTGGACTTGCCAATATGATTAACGATGATGATTTCAATATAGCTTTGGCACAATCGAAGTACATGAATGTGTCTATCAATTTCGGAAAAAAACCTCTCGATTCGTTCCATCTACAGCTAAAAATATTGAACGCCATAGCACCCGAAGCCTGTTTGGTAATCGACTTTATGTCCTTCCGCCTTTTGGCAGGTAAATGGCTCCGCTTGACTGCCGGTTCAACAATTCCGCCCTCACCCGATTACTTATATGCCTTGCACGCAGTATATGATGAGAAAGAAGACCAAACTCAATACTGGTTTCATACACATGGACTACTCCGATGCGGAATAGTGGAACTGGAGATACTAAACACCTTTGGCGGAGCGCAACAGATGTATGATTTGGTGAATCATGTAGCAAAAAGGTTTCTTTCTGATACCTCTAAAGAAAATGAAAAATTTACTGCCGGATTCGACGGATTGGATCTAAATCTAGTTTGGATTCGCTGGGAAGAGGCTTTGAAAGATTATCCCGAACCTATTTTAGGAGGTTTTCAAGACCGGGAAGGAGACAATAATGCTCACTCCGAACCTTCGGGTGTGCTATATGCCATTGAAGATGGTCACTTTGTATCTCCCGAAATTTATGCTTCGACTTTAGCCAATAATCCGATTCTCTTTATATCGACAGAGGAAACTCTAAGAATGAGTAAATTAGCAAGAGAGCGTTATCCTTATTTTCTGACTATTTTTGAGAAATATTCTTCACAATCTAAAAAATCATTTTTCCGGAAGATATTCAATAAAAAGGAAGTTAATCAAAACCAGTGGTCGTTTATCATTAAATTGGGGCTGGTGGTTGATAATGCAACTAATAATACCGAAAGAGAACATCTTTGGTTTAGTGTTGTAGTTGCTGATGAAAAAATGGTTGAAGGGAAACTGCTCAATCAACCTTATTGGATAGCCTCTCTTAAAGAAGGTGATGTAGGATCGTACCCCATAAACATTTTAACCGATTGGATAATTTACGATCCGGAAGGTAATCAATATACTCCCGATTCGATATATCAGTTAATTGAAGAGGATGACAGAGATGAATAGCATTTAATTCACTTTGGAAATTTCTCCTCCATTATAAAAATTGATTATATTTTGGGCAACTTCATGCTGCATATCGTGTCTCCCTTCGATGGTTTGTGTTCCGGTATGAGGAGTTAGTACTACATTATCTAATTCGAAAAACTCGGGATTGATACGGGGTTCGTTATCAAAAACATCTAACCCTGCTCCAAAAATCCGGTTATTTTTTAATGCCCTTATAAGAGCAGCCTCATCTACTGTAGAGCCTCTGGATGTATTAATAAGTACAGCGTTGGATTTCATTTTATCGATCGCCTTCTCATCTATAATATGATAAGTTTCGGGTGTCGCAGGAGCATTTATCGAAATGAAATCCGATTGCGAAAGCAATTCATCAAAGCTCACATATCGGGCTTGGTATTTATCTTCTATTTCTGCTGCAACAGGTTTGCGATTGTGGTAAATAATATTCATTCCGGCAGCAACGGCACGTCGGGCAACCGCCTGCCCTATCCTACCCAAACCATATATACCTAATGTTTTTCCATAAATAGCAATTCCGGGATTATCGTATAATCCCCAGCTTAAACCTTCGGGTGTACGCAGTTTATTATTATAGAATCCAATTCTTCGGGCAACGGCATGAATCAATCCGAAACACAGTTCGGCTGTAGGTTCTAAAACCGAATTAGGGGTATTGGTAACAGCAATTCCTTTTTGAGTGGCATAATCCACATCTATATTATTGTACCCGACACCAAAATTGGCTATAAGCTTTAGGTTTGTTGCCTTATCAATAATCTCCTTATCGGTATAAAAACTGAAGTTCGGTATAAAAACCTCGTACTGTGCTATCATATCAAGTATCTGATCTTTTTTGAAATACCCCGATGAGGGATAAGTAACATCAAACAGATCGTTTAATTCTTGAAAGGGTTCACGATGGAAGTTATGTCCCGATAAGATTTTCTTCTTCATAGTCTGTATATCAAAAAGCGACCTCACCCCAACCCTCTCCTTTGGAGAGGGTTGGGGTGAGGTGACAATTAAAATGGAAGATCGTCTGAACTGTCTCCGCCAAAATCAACGGGAGCAGGAGGGGGAGCTTGTTGAGCGTATTCGGGCATTCCTTGAGGAACTCCTCCGGCAGAAGGCATAGCTACATCTACTTTCCAAGCTCTGATATCGGTATACCAGCGTCCGTTGTACTCACGGCTTTCTACGTCGAACGATATATCCAGCATGTTTCCTATTTGAAGCACCGATTCGCTCGCTTTATCGCCCCATATAGATATGCATACTTTTTTAGGATATTGTCCGTCTGTTTCCACTATTACATCTTGCTTTCTCCACTCTCCGTTCTTTCCCATTCCTGTTTGGAGAGGCAACACTTGTACTAATTTAGCTATTAATTGCATAATTTAATCTTAATTTTTTTATTGATCACAAAGGTACAAAAAACTACTCATTCAATAGTTCCTTATCTGACTTTTCGGCTTCGAGACTATCCTCCAAATCTTCTTCCGAATCTATAAATTGTTGATAATATGACAGTAGCAAAGTTGTAAGTGGTATGGCAATGATCATTCCTGCAATTCCCATCAACGACCCCCAGATAGAAAGAGAAAGCAGTATGATGGCAGGATTAAGCCCCATAGCTTTGCCCATAATGCGAGGTACAAGCACAATGTCTATTATACATTGTATGGTTAGATACAACAAAAATACCAAACCGATAAGAGCCCAAAAGCTCTCGCCCGTTTGAGATACCTTCAACCAACACAATAAGGTGGCAGGAATTATACTCATAATGTGCATATAAGGAATCATGTGCAGCAAACCAATCAAAATACCTAAGACAATAGCCAAAGGCAGACCTATAATCTGAAAACCTGTTGCAAACAAGATAGCCACAATGACACATATAAGTGCCTGATGACGAAAATAAGTATTCATACTTTTCTCCATATCCGTAGTGAGTTTGCTTACAAAAGATCGATGGCGATGAGGAATAAGATCCATCCACAATTTATTTATCTTATCGTAATCCAACAAGATGAATATCAGATAGAGGATGATTATAAATACTACAGTAACACCCAAAACAAATGAGATACTGTTGGATACAATATGCTCGAGGGTGGGAACTAAATATTTGATGGTTTCGGATGCACTTTCTCTCGATAGAATACTTCGAAGCGAATCGAAGTCAATATTTCGGGCTATAAAATCGTGTACGCTCAGCGGTATATCATTTACGGTAAAAGATTGCAGATCGTATGTAGTAATCAGGTTATTTATCTGATACATTTCGTTTTCGACCATAGGCGTTATACCGATAAACAGTAAAGTGAGAGACCCTATCAGCAAAACAAAGGTGATAAGTACAGCTACAAAGCGTTTTTTGAGATGCAACTTGTTTTGGATAAAACGCACTACCGGATTCAGTAAATAAGCTATTAGCCAAGCTATCAGAAATGGAAGCAAAACCCCTCTCAATATATAGATCATATATATACCTGTACCGATCAACAACACACTGATAAATAGACGGACTACGCGATCAAACGTAAAAGGTCGGTCGAAACTATTCTTCATGAAATTTCTCTTGTTTTGTGATTTGTTTATCTTTACAAAGATATTTTTTTTTCAGTAACAATACCTTAGAGTAATGACAATATGAAATATTATTTAACCCTACTATTAAGTTTATGCTTTGTAAATGGCTTTAGCCAAACCGACCCTGCTATCGAAAAATTTACGAAAACACCGGGATTCGAGAATGCGTCTATCGGAATTTCGATAAAAGACCTGTCCGGAAATAATATTGCATCTTATAATAAGTTGGTATCCTTAACACCGGCTTCTGTATTAAAAGTGCTCACTACAGCCACAGCCCTCGAATTGTTGGGCGAAAATTATCAGTTTGTAACCGAACTGTCTGTTGATAAAAACAACCCACAGCATCTTATTGTTCATGGATACGGAGATCCTACATTGGGTAGTGAATACCTATTTGATAACCCTTCGGCATTTCTCGATAATTGGGTTTTGCAAATCAAAAAAAATTTAAAGACAACTTCTCCAATCGACATTACCATTGCCGACGACTATTTTGGTTATACCGGCATGTCTTCGAAATGGATAAAGGAAGATATGGGCAACTATTTTGCGGCAGGGGCTTACGGCATAAGCGTATTTGACAATACTTACAAACTCTATTTCAATAGTATGCGAGCAGACACATGCCCTGTGATTTTAAAAACAGTTCCCAATATGAAAAACATTGTATTCTTGAACAATCTGGGACAAAACGACGAAAACAAAGATAACGGATACATCAATGGTGAACCTTTTTCTTATTACAGAAAATTAGTAGGAGATATTCCGGCAAAAAAAACATCTTTTGCTATTAAGGGCGATTTCCCCGATCCGGGAATTACTTTGGGCGAAACCCTCGCTAATACATTATCACAGAACAATATCAGTACAAATTCTGTAGAAACGACTCGCTTACAGTATTTTCAGCAAATGTATAGCGCTTACAGAAAGCCTGCTTATGACGAAGTTACCTTTTACAGGCAACTATCTCCTACTCTGAAAGATATTATTCGGGTAATAAATGAAAAAAGCAACAATCATTATACCGAACATTTGATGCGAACTATCGGACGAAAAGCCAACCCCGATATTTACAGCGATCCTTTAACCGAAGGTATAAACAAAACTATCGATCTTTGGGCATCAAGAGGACTTAATACAAGCGGAATACATATCTATGACGGATGCGGACTGGCTCCGTCAAACAGTATCAACCCCGAAATGCTGTGTGATATATTAATATATATGCAAACGAAAAGCAAATACAGGCATGAGTTCTTTGCATCGCTGCCCAAAGCCGGCGTAGAAGGTACTGTGCGTAATTTCTTAAAGGGAACACGCCTGCAAGGAAAGGTAGATGTAAAGAGCGGAAGCATAGCCAACGTACAATGTTTTGCAGGATATTGCATCAATGGGGATAAAAAATACGCATTCACTATTATGGTTAATAACTACAATAGCCCCCGCAAAGATGTTGTGAGGGCTATCGAAAGCTTATTATTAAGTGTCTTTTGAGACTTTATTTCCGTCCTTTCATAGGGATAATTTTATACAATTTGATCCTGAACCAAAGGGTTGTATAGGCAGGTATTATTTCATATGAAGGTGCACTTGTGGTAGGCTGATAATTCGAAGCATTACCTCCATATCCTAATTCTTGCGGTATACAAACTAGACGTTCCTCGCCTGCCTTCATATTTTGAAGAAGTGTTGTCCACCCGTCTACTACTTTATTTACGGGCAATTGAGATTTGGCATAATTAGGGTAAGGGCTAGGTATTTTGTTATACATATAATCAATCTTACTTCTTGAAGAAGGATTTTCTGTTGAATCAAAAATCTCCTCTTTTCCTTCTTTATTAACAAACCACCCTTCGTAACGGACAACTACGGTATCTGTAAATTCGGGTCGTCCCTCCACCGTTGTTTTTATAGTATTTTTTTCGTCAGTATTGGTAATCACGGTCGACTCCTTCCAATATACTTTACCATTATTAGATTGCGACGATAATGCCGTAAATGAAGGATCGGCGGCTACTGCAGCAAAACGAGTTTCATTTAAAGCTTTCCATGCTTCGTCAATTACCACTTCGTTGTCATTCTTTGTATCCAAACAAGAGGTGGTAGCAAGCATAAAAAATCCTAATAGGAACAAAGGGAAAAGATATATTTTTTTTCTCATTACACTAATTTTCTTTTTATGTGGCAAAAATAGAGTTTTTAAATAGAAGTCTTATATAAAAAATGTGAATATCGCCATTGAGTCTAAAAATAAATGTGAGAATGACATAAAATTCACTCTCACATTGTATTATATATTGTATTTACAACCTGTTCGCTGTAGGGGCGTATTGCATACGCCCGAGAAACAAAAATAAATTAATAGCCGGGCGTATGCAATACGCCCCTACAATTACCCTAAACTTTTCAAAAGGCTTTTCATACTCACCTTATCGGCTACTATGGTAGCCAATTGGCTGATAGCAACACGCTCTTGTTCCATTGTATCACGATAACGGATGGTTACCGTATTATCTTCCAGCGTTTGGTGATCTACTGTTACGCAATAAGGTGTACCGATAGCATCGTGACGGCGATAGCGTTTACCGATACTGTCTTTTTCGTCATATTGGCATTTGAAGTCAAACTTCAAAGCATCCATAATTTCCATTGCCTTTTCGGGCAGACCGTCTTTTTTCACTAACGGACATACTCCCAATTTGATAGGTGCCAGTGGAGCAGGCAATCGCAATACTACACGAGTTTCGCCGTTCTCCAACGCCTCTTCGCAATACGATGCAGCAATAGTTGAAAGAAACATACGATCGACCCCAATAGATGTTTCGACTACATAAGGGGTGTACGATTTATTTAGTTCGGGATCAAAATATTGAATTTTTTTACCGGAGAATTTCTCATGACTGCTTAAGTCAAAATCGGTACGTGAGTGAATACCTTCTACTTCTTTGAATCCAAATGGCATTTCGAACTCTATATCGGTTGCAGCATTTGCGTAGTGAGCCAATTTATCGTGATCGTGAAAACGGTATTTCTGATCTCCGTAACCCAATGCCTTGTGCCACTTCATACGGGTTTCTTTCCATTGTTTGAACCACTCGAGTTCTTCGCCCGGACGAACAAAAAACTGCATTTCCATTTGTTCGAATTCACGCATACGGAAAATAAACTGACGAGCAACAATCTCGTTACGGAATGCTTTTCCTATTTGAGCAATACCAAACGGAATTTTCATACGTCCTGTTTTCTGTACATTCAAGAAGTTCACAAAAATACCCTGAGCGGTTTCGGGACGAAGATATACTTTCATTGCTCCGTCGGCAGTAGAACCCATTTCGGTAGCAAACATCAGGTTAAACTGACGTACCTCTGTCCAGTTGCGAGTTCCGCTTATGGGGCAAACAATTTCGCAGTCTACAATAATGTTGCGTAATTCTTCCAAATCGGAATCGTTCAATGCTTTTGCAAAACGGGTGTGTATAGCGTCACGGCTAGCTTGGTATTCTTTTACACGTCCGTTTGTTTCACGAAACATGGCTGCATCAAAAGTATCGCCAAATTTCTTGGCAGCTTTTTCTACTTCTTTATTTACTTTATCGTCAATTTTAGCCAAATGATCTTCGACCAAAACATCGGCACGATAACGTTTTTTACTGTCTTTATTGTCAATCAACGGATCGTTAAAAGCATCTACGTGTCCCGAAGCTTTCCAAATAGTCGGGTGCATAAATATAGCAGAGTCAATACCTACTACATTGTCATTAAGCAGTACCATACTGTCCCACCAGTATTTTTTCAGGTTGTTTTTTAATTCAACTCCATTTTGACCATAGTCGTATACTGCTCCCAATCCGTCATAAATTTCGCTGGATTGAAACACAAATCCGTACTCTTTGCAATGAGAAACAATCTTTTTAAAAACGTCTTCTTGTGCCATAATATATATTATCTTCTATTTTTCTTTTTTGGAGAGACAAAGTAAACACTTTTTTTGCATAAAAACCAGCGTTTGAAGCACAAGCGAGAAGCAAACGTCTGAAAATTGATTCATTTTTATTATCGTCTTACTAATCTTTATTTATTATTTTTGCGTTGCATACTAAATAACGTATATACTAATACATGGCAAAACAAATTAAAGCGATAAAATGCCCTCAATGTGGAAGCAGCTTAAATACCAAAATCTCTGAAGAGCATTTTAAATGCGACAGTTGTGGTACTCAATATTTTTTGGATAATGATGATGTAAACATCAATGTCAATCATCAGTTTAACAATACCTCAACTCAAATTGACAGTGCTAGGTATTCATACAATAGGAATGATAATAAGCGGATACATCCGATTAATTGAGTGCCCCACCTTCCCCAAAGGGCAGGGCTGTTAAGTTCTATTATGAACCCTATTCCGGTGTTCTTTGTGTCTATCTTTGTGCCCTTTGTGTTTAAATTAGTGCTTAACACAGAGGATACTAAGGGAAACACAGAGGTCACAATATTTAGAAATACGCCCCTACAGTCTTCGACAATAAAAAAAATCTGTTATTATCTGTTTTTCTTGTGAATTCAGTGTTCTAACATACCCCCTACAACAAAAAAATAGGCTCCTGACAAAATCAGGAGCCTATTTATAAAACAGAAAATCAGAAATGTGAGATTATTTCTTCTCGTTCAATTTAGTTTCGAGCATTTTAATAAAATACCCACCTACTACTGATCGAGCCTGAAAGCCTCGTTGTTTTGGTGAATCGGTAAATACCCAGTCAGACATCGGTATACGGTCTGTAGTTTCGTTTTCAAACAAATGTATTGGAGCAATAAATTTCTCAAACGTAGCTTGATCGTCAGCCATTGTTGCAGTCCACATAATCCAATCGGTTTTTGTATAAGTTTCACGATTATCAAGAGGAAGACCATATTTATTTTGTTTAGTCAAATAATAAGCAATCTCTTTCTTGGCTACATCAGCAGGGAAAATACCCATTTTCAGCAATTTATCCCATACTAGATTGTATTTTTGACTCCATGTTCCTGCCTGATCAAACGTTAAGCGATAATGGTCGCCATCGTCAGCCATTTTAACCCACTCTGCTGCCATATCTTTTGCAATCTTGGTATACTTTTCAGCTACATCTTTTTTACCCAGCATATCAGCTAATTTTCCGTAAGATGCAACACCTAATATTGCTTTGATAGAAAGATTGGTATTGTGAGCAAAGTGTCCTGCAAAGTCATCAGTACATAATTGGTTTTCGGGATCAAGTCCTTTTTCAACCAAGTAATCAGTCCACACAGTCAGTACATCCCAGTGTTTTTTTGCATATTCGGCATTACCTTCCATGGCTGCTATTGCACCGGTAAGAATAATCATGTTACCCGATTCTTCTACAGGCATGTCACCACCGTAAGTTTGTCCGTTAGCCAATGGATAAGTACCTATATCGTGAGCCGCAAAAGGTTTTGTCCACTTACCGCTTTCGCTGTAATAGTAGATGTGGTTTTGTAATGCTTTAGCCAGTTCTACATTGTAATATAAGAACATTGGAGATGATGGATATGTGATATCCACAGTACCGATAGATCCATTACTAAAGTTTTCTTTTGATAAGAATACCAAGTCTTTGTTAGGAGCTTCTACCAGTTTATGAGCAGAAACTGCTTGACGATACGCTACTGCACACAACTCAGCATAAGCTTTGCCTCCTGCTTTAGTTGCATCATTCATCAATTTTTCGTCAAATTTATAGCATTTTTCTAGCAATTGAGCATACTCTGTTTTTGCTTTATGGAACTCATCCACAATATTGCCCTTGCCATCAGCATTCCAATATGGTCTTAGGTTTTCACCAAAATATTGGATAGAATACAAATCATCGTATCCGATAAGGAATTTACCCGATGCTTTATCTACTGAACCCAAAGTACGAGTGAATGCCAGTTTTTGGTTTGTTCCCGTTTTTTTCTCTATGGAAGCTTTCGAAGCATTATTCATAAAATTAGCTCTTAGCTCTTGTCCGGTTCCTATGCTCGATGTGGTAGCTTTGTCTTTTTCGGTTGCAAGATAAAAATATCCCCAATCGATACGTACATCATCACCAGATTTGCCAAGTACTTTCTGAGAAGTGCTTCCTGTTTTCAAGAATGACATATCGCCATTATCAAAACCTTCGCTTTCGGACTCTTGGTGAGTTTTGTCTAATGCCCAAGCAGAAGATGCTTCTAAATACAATTGTACATCGTGCGCTTTTTTATCCGTAGATATTACTTCGTACGAAATGTAATTAACAGGGCGAGACATTACTTTCAAATCATCCATCATTAGTGGAGCTGTAAATGTCAATTTCAAATCAACATTACCGCAACTAAACACATAGTGAGTTTGAGTTGCTTGTACATCTACCGATTTTTGAGTAGCAGTCTTGTTAAATGATGTAGAGTTTTCTTTTTCTACAAACATTCCATAATCAAGCAAAGCTCCACCTACACGGTTGTAGCAATATGCTGCTATTACGTTTTGTCCTTTTACCAAAGAGTTTACTGCTGCTTCGGGAAGTTTTACCAATACGTTTTTTTTACAAGCGTTTCCTGTGTTCACTACTTCGATGCCATTTACATAAATAATAACATCGTCGTCGTGCGAATATTCAAGATATACGTTTTTTCCTTTCAAATCGTTCTCAACGTTCACAACGCGTCTTGTCCAAATGTACTCAGTTGTCCATGCCGTTTTAGCGGTTGGCTCTTCTTTGGTACCAAATGCAGCGGGACCTTCTTTCCATTTCGAATCATCGAAATCGCCTTTCATCCATGTGTCGGCAGGCTTATCGGTAGTATACTTACCTGTCCAGTCACCATATTCCGAAGTTTTGGCTATTGCGTCCAACTCCAAGTCTTCGGTTCCCATAAAGCGATACACCTCGTTATCTACTTTGATGGCTCCAATCAGAGGGAAGTCTTTTCCTGTCCAATGTTTTATCGTACCATCATACAGATTGTCGGTAAAAGACCAGCCACTTGTGTACGGATCGATGGTTATAAGCGGATAAGCCGACGGGCGCATCTCGTTCTTTACAACCGTGTAGTCCGGACTACTGCTACTTTCTTTACAACCAAACAGAACGCCGGTTGCCAGAAGGGATAATAATAAAAAATTCTTCTTCATGTAAACTTTATTTAAGTTAAGGTCATAGACCAGTTTAATAGGTTAATACTTACCAAGCAAGAGATACTTTAACTCCATCAGGATTATTTTCGAAAGTCAAGAAACAAGTCTTGCTATAAGCATCCCAATTCCATTTAGCATCTTTCAATTCGGTTCCATCAGGTGCTGTTATTTGGCATTTAGCAGGTTTTACAGGCAACAATACACGCATCGTATTGGTAGTATTGATGGGGCTTTTTGCTACAAACGAATAGGTCGATTTACTAATTTTTTCGTCATACACCCGAGATGCAGCAGCCAAAACCTGAGGTTTCAATTTGTTTTTTACACGTCCTACATTATATAAGAAAGATTGCTCGCCCGGTAATACTACTTTTTCTTTCAAAACAGGCAATTCGGGGTCGAACAAGTCTATCAAAATTCCTTTCACTGTATATGGGTTTGTGTTATTATTTTCGTCTAACACCGCTATCAAGTCATACTGACCTCTTGCAAGGTAGAAATTATTTTTGAAATTCAATACACCGGCTTTTGCTTTTTGCTCATACATTTTTTTTACGACATCCACCAATTTGGTATCCTGCCCTGCTTGCATCGCAAATTCTTTGGGGTCGTTACGTAAAACGTATACTGTGCCTTTGCCGTAGGTATACTCTCCTTCTTGCGGATTCTTGCCTATGTTCATCATCTCGAACAGGTGATCCGAAGCTACATTGTAGTGCATGTCTCCTTGATTCCACCATTCTTGAACCGATTGAAAGGGGTCGTTATCCTTACAACTATATACGATGATACCTCCTTTTTTTACCCATTCTGCCAAAAGTTGATGTGCTCCGGCGGTTTGAGGTTTCATGTTGGAGTATGACATCAATAGCACTTTGGTATATTTTAGTGTTTCGGCATACGACAGGTTTTCGATGTGAACAGTTTTAACGGGTACTCCTCGTTTCAAGAAAGGAAGTGCCTGCCCGTAGAAGTTCGACAATTGAGGATCCTCATATCCTTTGTGTGTAGGAAAACGTTGAAACATCAACGAATTGCCCATCAGAACACTGATACCTGTAGAACCTGTTACTTTATTGCTAGACAAAGGCATGGAATTCAATGTATTGATCATCACCTGCATTTGTGTAGAATAATGGCGAGGTATTGTGGCTCTCTCTTCGCTATTGGCACTTTTGCGGTATAGTCCTTCGTAAATACGTTCGGGCCAAGGCATTACTTCATAATCGGCTATCTGCGGATACAACAATTGAGCCGTGAAGGTTGCCTGGTAATTCTTTTTATAATCAACCCAATCGCGGGGTAAATCTTCAATAGGATCGGTAAGGAAAAACATTTTGCGTCCTGTTGGAGCAGTCATCGATTCCATAGAACCATATTCTAGGAAAGCGGTTTCGAAAACTCGCTCTTTGGCTTTTCCGTTAAAGTAATTGGGTTCGCGAGATGTTCCTGTCCATACCTGGGCGATGTATCCGTCTACACAAGGAAGCGAAGCCAAGCTTGCTTCGGGACTTACTATCTGCCATTGCGAGTAATTTACTAAGGAGTGAGTAGGCACATAGCATTTTACATTCATCCCTTTGGTTTTACCATACTCCTTAGCATAGGTAAATACCTCATTAAGGGCGTTGTAATATAAATGGTATTTCAGTTTACTTGCCAAATATGTATTTTCGGGCGATTCGTGCTGAGGGCGCCAGTCGAAGCCGTAATATTTTTTCCATTCTCTTTTAAAGGCATCGCTATATCCTGCGCGAGCCCAAAATTCGGGTTCTTCCATATATATAGCATCAATACCTGCATCTATTACCCGTTTAACCTGTGCTTCTTTCATGTACTTAATGAAATTGTCGGTAGGTACGATATATGGTATCAAATGACCATGCCAAATGGTGTCACCCTTTTGTGTTACCTGTCCCTCATCGAGATGCCATTTGCCATCCCATTTTCCGGTAAAATAATCTTGATATTCGCCCCAAGCTATACCTGTCATAAAATGGGTTGTATAACCACGGTCTTGCCACGATTTTACACGTTCTTCGAACGAAACTCGCTTCGACTTGTCTGATGGATTGCCGCCTACGCCATATACTATAGCTACATCGGCTCTATTATCAATGGATGGACTCCACTGACGGGAAGTTTGAAAAGCTGTTTTAGCATTATCTTTTATCTGGGCATCTAGCTGAATACCAATCCCTAACAAACATAAAATGAATACGGTCTTTTTCATATATAAATCGTTAAACATTAATCGTTCGTGAAAAAAAATAAATTTATATAAAAAATTTAAGGTTTAAAGCCAAACCCGTAAGGAAATGACTTTAAACCTTAAAAAATAAATATTTGTTACTGAGGAATAATTACTTCCTTAGCCTCATTGTAATTAAAACGTTTTTGGTTGTAAGTAGAATAGTTTATGCGCGAAGCTGCGCGGATAAACACTTTATGCCCTGCCGGAATCGGAAACTTGGGATTTGATGTAATTGTAATTACTTGTCCCTCCGACGCATTAAACGCATTGCCTGCATAGTCTATGTGATTCGTCCAACGATCGTCCTTTTCACGGAATCCCACGCTTGCAGAATAGCTGACAAATAACCAGATATCGGTCACATTGAAAAATTCATCCTTATAATCTCCCATTGGTGCTATCTTAGCTTTGAAGACACTCTCATCTACAGCACGTTTAACACGTACTTTTGCTATTATCTTTCCATTCACCAAAGTTGGTTCGCTCACCCATTCCACTTTAAGGAAAGGTTGTACCTCAAACTTCACTTTAGTTACACCGCTAACATCCACTGTTTTGGTTTCATTAGCTAAAACCACTCCTCGTGAATCTGCCCTAAGAATAGGAATGAACGGTCCATCGACACTGATATTGTATTTGCCTTTGAAAACTTTGGTATTCTGAAAAGTACCATTGGGCATACAAAAAAAGTCGTTATTAGGTTGAACATTATCACCCCAGCTAACTTCGATCATTTTCACACGAATACCTTCGGATCCTTGGTCGGTTAATACCGGTTCGCCGGTAGCAACGTCCACTACCTCACCTTGTATGGTTTCAGCCGGAGCCTCTTTATTATCCAGCTCAAACAAATCGCAGGAACTGAACGAAAATAATATACACAATAAGGTATAAAATGCTATTTTTTTCATATTTTATGTATTTATTCTATTATTAATTTCGGTTAGGCTGCTGATCTATCAACGGACTCTTTACCACTTGATCTCCGGGTATTCCGAAATAGTAATCAACCGGATTGTATTCAAACTCTTTTTGGTTAATCCATTGAAAATGTGCATCAAAGAACCATTTTTTACTTGCTTTAGAAAGGAATGGATACAAACCACGGAAACGGTATCTCGAACTACTGCTATACTTATCCTTATCTCGGTTCTCTCCCCAAAAACCTATTCTTCCATCATAATGTTGTACACGCCAACGTCTTAGATCCCACTTGGTTATGTTATCAAAAGCAAGTTCTTTGCGACGCTCTTTACGCACGGTATTACGTCCGGTTTCATCTGCCGTAATATTACTTGTAAGAGGGTTAGCTCCGGCACGTTCGCGGATATCCTTTATAGCATCGGTTGCTACTTGAGTCATGTTAGATCCGTCGGGAGAAGCTCCTCCTGCCATTGCCAATTCAACTCCGGCTTCGGCTGCATTCAACAAAACTTCGGCATAACGCATCAATATAAATGGTTGTGCTGAATTTCCTTCCAGTGCAACAAAAGAAGCATCGGGATTAAGCCATTTACGTCCTAACAATCCGGTTAGAGAACCTCCCCCGTTACCATAGAACGGACCATTTTCTCCGGCTGCATTCAAGGTATCACCAGCATACCATGGCACTTTTACCTGTGCTGCTTGCTGATCGGGGCTAAGGTACAAAGATTTGCCCGCAGCAGGCAACTTTTGGTACAGATCAGAGGTGGCTGTACTGTAAGAATAGTCGGTATACAGAGGCGATATAGGCTCAGTACCCGTAAATATACCTGCACGCATCTCTACTACCTTACCTCTGAATACATCTCCGGGGAAAATCACATACGAACGTAAACGTGGTTCGGCATTTTTGTAGAAATCCATTGCATTGTCATACATAATGTAGTGTCCCTCAGTATTAGAAGAACCGGTGGTTACTTTTATAGTACCATCAGGATATCTGTCGAACCCGTCAAATAGTTCCACAAAATCAAGCGTAGGAGCTACTCCACCCGATAAAGGTGCATGGAACATAATGGGTGCACTATAAGAGTCGTACGAATGGGTACTAGTAGGATATAGATATTCTTTTACAAAAATATTTTCGGGACTGGTTAGATCGGTCAACATATCAACCATATTTTGATATTGAGCGTTGCGATCTGTTGCAGACCATTTCTTTTTGTAAAGAGAATATTTGCCACTTGCAATTATTGCATGAGCCGCTTTGTAAGCCTCACTAAAATATTTTTTAGATGCTTCTTGCCATCTGTCTGAGGCAAAACCCATAACCCTTACTCCGGTTTTGCGACCTAGACCGGTCAAATTACCTTGCACTGTTTGGTTATACTTAGCTACCGATCCGGCATATAACATGGCTTCTGATTTGTACGCCAGTGCCACATATTTGTTTGAATAACCTTTTTTAGGACTGGTTTCCTCCATCAATTCGGCTGCCTTGTCGAAATCGGCAAGTATTTGATTCCAAGTGTCCTCTTCGGAAGCACGAGGTACTCGCAATTCGTTGGTACTAGCCGGATAATCTGCCACTTTTGTTATCAACGGCACACCACCAAAACGTTTAGCCATTGCATAGAACACCATAGCTCGCACATAATAGGCTTCTCCCATGTAGTGATTAAATCTCGCTTCGGAATAAGCTCCTCTGTAATTGGGCAATGTTTCCAACAGATGATTGGCA
Organism: Dysgonomonas sp.; assembly: GCA_031546965.1. Classification (GTDB taxonomy): domain Bacteria; phylum Bacteroidota; class Bacteroidia; order Bacteroidales; family Dysgonomonadaceae; genus Dysgonomonas_A. Next base: position 79,535 of record JAVBJR010000150.1, on the reverse strand, counting down.
TCACGCAGCAGAGGAAACGGACCTACAAAACTTTTGGCAGGATCGCTGCCTCTCTCAAAAGAGCCCCAATAAGCATCGTCTTCTCCTCTAAATGTAGTACAAATACCATCACGGTTAAGAGCCTCACCGGTACCTTCTATTCCGGTGGCGTTAAGCCATCCGCTATGTCTGAAACCCCATTGTGCTAGGTATTTGAAATCCTCAAACGGCATTTGGCTATACATTTTCGCCATATAAATCTCCATACCGGCTTCATTTCCCATAAGGTTAGGATCGCCGACTACACCTTTAGGTGTGACATCCAAATCGGCACATGCGGAAAATAATAATAATCCGAATAGAGATAATATAAATATTTTTTTCATATATTATTCAGTTTTATTTGTTTAGAATGAAAGCGACAAGCCCACAGTATAAGTCCGGTTGAGTGGATACATCCGTCCCAAATCTGTATCCGGGTGTTCCGGGTCAACAAAGTTTACTCCTGTTATAGTGAACAGATTGTAGGCGTTGGCAAATATACGTAGATTCATCATTGCCAAAGCTTTCATTTTTGGCAAGGTGTAACCCAATTCAATACTTTTGAGACGAAGATAAGCAGTACTTACCCGGTTGAATTCCGAATTACCTTCCGCAGAGCGTGCATAACCATAATAGCCACTTACCCACTGGGTAGACGTATTCCATGGATCTGCTGATGGGTCAACAGGGTGCCAACGGTCTAAAAACTGATCAAGAACACCTAATCCCCATACAGTGTACAATGGTTCCTCATATTTCATAGAACCCAACGCCGATCCTTGGAATAGAATGTTTAGGTCGAAATTTTTGTACGAACCATCGAAACTCATACTATAGTTGAGGTAAGGAGTTTGGTCATAAGCATAAGGATGCTCATCCTGATCATTAATCTCACCATCACCATTCCAGTCTTCATACTTATAATCTCCGGGTAACACATCTTTACCTTTTTGTATAGGATAGTACCAAATATCGTCCCAGTTTTGGTAACGTCCTGCCGATGTATAACCGAACTGCACGCCTTGGTAGCGGTTGTTCAAGTTATCCTTTCTCCATTGGTTATATGAATTTGCATACGGCCCATTTTGCACAGCAGTTCTGTATTCGTTACGAGTAATAGTGGCAATACCTTTTACCTTATAAAGAAAATCATTTATCTTGTTTCGGTGCGTAAGTTCTAGATCCATACCGTATTGGCGGTCGCTATTCACATTTTCTCTTGGAGCCTTGGCACCTACCTCGGTAGGGATTTCGGAGCTACGTGCAAACAAGCCCTCACGACGACGATCGAAGTAGTCAAACGAGAAACCAAATAAGCCGTTCCAACCTTCGAAGTCAACACCTGCGTCGAACGTCTTCGAAGTAAACCAAGTTACATTATTATTAGGCAAAGCTAAAGAAGCCGCAGAGGATACATACTTACCATCAATCATATAACCGGGAGCATATTGATTGTAGTAACCGGCGCTGCCGTTATCATTGGTGGCAGGATAAAGATACCCTGTTACCCAATCGTATTGGAAATCGCCATCGTCCCCTAGTGTACCATAACTTGCACGTAATTTTAACTGATTAACAAACGATAGGGCAGTAGTAGACTTGAAGAAAGGTTCTTCAGACACACGCCAACCCACCGAAGCCGAAGGGAAGAATCCCCATTGGTTTCCTTTCGAGAATTTAGACGACGCATCGTAACGAAATTGCATCTCGGCAAGATAACGGTCTGCATAAGCATAATTTACACGACCTATCAACGCTTGTGTGTTGATATCATAATAATCATTTTGATTGCTTGACATTCCTCCCATTTCACCGGTAGCAACACCGGCTGTAAGGTCGTCTGTTGCAAACGCCAAGTTACGCTGCGCATAAAAGTTATCGCCCGAACGGCTTGATGTTTCCCAACCTAGCAATCCGTTTACTTTATGCACTGTGTTGAAAGTACGGTCATAGTTCATGATAAACTGTCCTAGCATTTGACTTTTACCAAACATCTCGCGTCTATCGCGGCTTGGAGAACTTGGAGCATACAAGTTTTGCATGTATTTACCATCAACAAGAGCATACTGGGAGTATTCTTTGCGGAATATCTTGTTATCGCTTTGTTTATAGTCGTAGCTGAATAATGCTTTGGCAGACAAACCTTTTAATGTAGGTGAAATGGTTCCAAGATCATAATTAAGAGTTCCCGACGACTGGAAGTATCTGGTTGCGTATTTTCTGTATCCCGATACATCAGAGGTCATTTTGGCTACGGTATTTTCTTGCTTATCCAATCCTTGATAGTTGAGCATAGTGCCTTCGGGGTCAGCATAAGCGGGCCACAACACTCCTTGTCCCCAATAGCTACGAATAATATCCGAAGTACCCGAGTATGGATTGTTTTGTTGATCCATAACACCACTCAAGTTAAGGTTTAAGGTTAGCCCTTTCATTATTTCGGTGGTAATGTTTGAACGCAAATTGTATTTATCGTAATTCAAATCTCCGGATTTAAAAAATCCTTCTTGATAAAAGTAGCCCATCCCCACATAATATTGGGTTTTGGCGTTACCTCCTGTAATACTAAGATCATGTTGCGATTGCGGAGCAGAATCAGCGAATACCAAACTGTTCCAGTCTGCAGTTCTGCGGCTACCATTTCTATAAGCCTCAAAAACATCATCAGGATATACTCTACTACCACTACCATCCACTTTACGCATGCTTCCTTCGTTTAACACTGTCATAGCATCATACACATTGGCAAGCTTAGGCATACCTGATGGTCGTTGCATAGTAAACGATCCGTTGTAGCTAACTGTAGTTTTGCCTTCTTTTGTTCCTTTTTTAGTAGTCACAAGCACAACACCATTAGCAGCACGCACCCCATAGATGGCAGCCGAAGCGTCTTTCAACACCGACATATCTTCGATATCATTGGGATTCATACGTTGAAAATCTTCGGTAGTACGCGGAATACCGTCGATAACAACCAAAGGAGCTCCTAGTCCACGAATATCAAAATTCGCACTGTATGAACCGGGTTCGGAACTTTTTTGCCATACACGCACACCGGCAATCTTTCCGGTAAGCATATTTTGAGGGTTCTCGGTTCTGGTTGTCAACATCTCAGAACCTTTAAGTCCTGATACTGCTCCGGTAAGAGTTACTTTTTTCTGTACACCATACCCTACCACTACTACGTCATCGAGCATGTTATCATCGGGCTGTAGTACTACATTAATTTGAGCACGTCCGTTCACTTTTTCCTCTTTGGCAGTATAGCCCAAGTATGTGATTACCAACGTGGCATTCGAAGGAGCGTTAATGCTGTACTTACCGTCAAGATCAGTAACCGCTCCGATAGTACTATTTTTAACTGCTACACTAGCCCCGATAGCCGGCTCATTATTATTATCGGTAACCATACCCGACACAGTCGTGTTTTGTGCCCACAAAGAGAGGGGTGCAAAAACAACTACAAGCATCATGAGACGCAATAGCCGTATAGTTTTATCATATCCTGTTTTTATCATAACAATATAGGATTAAAATTAATTTTATTTTTCCAATTCGAATTTTGACAATATGGCATATTGAGAAGCGAAGGCGAATTCAAACATTCCTTCGGTATCATTCCTTCCTTTGTCGGGATTCCAACCTGCCAATAAGCTGGTAGGAAGCAAAGCTTTATAAAGGAAATTGTCGTAGCCATAATCAAGATTTTTTTGGAAACTGTTAAGGTAAGTAGCAGTAGTAGCATACGATGGGTATGTATCTGCATATCCGCGCATCAAAACACCATTAAACCAACTATTGAAACCGCTAAGATCGTATGTATAATACCCGGGAAGTGTTGCCCCCAATTTGGCAAAATACGTAAAACTTTTATCTGATGCCGCTTTTGCATCTTCGAGATAAAGATTGTCTTTGGTCACTCTATACAAATCAGCAGCACCCGAAAGCATCGAACCTGTATTGTATGAGATATAGTCTCCTACAGGCTCACAACCACCAACATGTGCACGATAGCGTACATTATTTACGGTTTCGTATTGGGGATCTCCGGTATCGCAGCTATTCATTGAGTCATAATACAGACCATTTTGAGTATTCAACAGATTTCTCTTTTGCCAAGCGTATATTTTCTGTGCAAAAGCCAAGTAATAGTCGCTCTTATTCTCCATTTGAACCTTACGCGTTTTTTTATCAACAGGGTCTATATAGCGATGTTCGATCATATCGGTTTTGCCTTTGTATATTTCGTGCAACCATACCAACGGGCTAACTACAGGTCCGTTGCTACATGAATGCTTCGAAACATAGGCAGGTCCCCAAGTGATACCGCCGTTTTCATCACCATTGGCATCGCGAGTAGGATCCCAACCGTCAAGCACATAGTCGGTCAAATACTCGGCTTTCGCCAAGTATTTTGCATCTCCTGTTAGTTTATAAGCTTCTACAAACTCGCGCACCAACCACATTTGATCGTCATATACATTCTCTTTGCCGGCAACCAGGGCAGTACCCTTGATTCCCGCACGATTAACACCATACACCGACCATTCTTTGGTCTGGGTGTAAGATGTTAGTGTATATGTGCCCGCATAATAGTCGACAGCATCGTACAATTTGTTAAGTACTCCTACATAGCGACTAAAGTTATCGTCGTAGTATTTGGCATTTCCTTCTTCTTTTTGAGCTTTTAGAGCGTGAAGAATTGCATTTACAGCTTCGATAGAACTGGTATACATCCATACACTACCTCTTTCTGATTGGCTCAGATCAGTATAAGGATTATAATACCGTGCCATCGACATATCATCGCCCTTAAAATAAGAGGCAATAGCCTGATCGGTAAGATTCATTGCCCTGACAAGGTTCTTTTCGGAAGGATTATTACCCTCCACCGGCTTTTCGGGTGTAGTCGTGTTATCGTCACTACAAGCCACCATGGTTGCCGACAGCACCAAAATGCAGGTTATTATTGTAAGAAAATTCTTCTTCATATCTGTTTTATTTTAAATCGACACTATAGATACATAGTTTATTTTCGTCGGTATCAGTTCCTCCCTTATACACACCAAGTGCAATCACCACGTTAGTTCCGTTAAATTGCGACAAATCGTATACAAACGAAGCATAAGCATTAGGGGTACCCGGTCCTCCATTTCCATGTTTGAATTTCCAACATCCTTCGGCAGCAGCAGAAGCCTCTTGAGCTGTATTCGATTTAGGAGCTATATGCACCACAGTACCGTCGTCTTTAATGGCTGTCAACTTGAAGTATGTATAGTTGCTACCAAAGTTACGTGTCTTCAACGTCAACTCATTACTTCCTTGAGCAATGGCAAATTTCGAATAGAAGTATACTTCGGGAGTTTCTGTATTCACTCCTGTATTTCCACGGGTTTTCATCACATAGCCTTCTGAAGCAAATATTTCGGGGTCTTTATTTACAGGAACAAAAGACCATTCTTTGGCAATATAGCTTATATCACGCCATGAGCGGTAAGCATCAAAATAATTACCACGATCACCTTTCTTGGGGCTAATACCCACAAATGAAGTTTTTGCGTTAGGCATAGTAGAACGTACCATTTCTTTAGTCAAATGCCATCCTGGTATCACTTCTGCTCCGGGAATCCAATTCCAATCGCTCGTTTTTGTTTGTGCGAAAGCAATACGGCGAAGTACTAACTGTTTCCAATAATCACCTGTCTTAGCACGATAAATACCTATTGCTACAGTAATTTCTTTTCCAACGTATTCACTTAAATCAAAAGTAACATCGCCATAATTACCCGAACCATATGTTTTATTTTCTCCAATTTTCACGGCTTTTGGTTTAGGCAATGACAAGTCAACTACTTGTACACCAAAATAAGCAGGATTAACATCATCCGCATTATGCGTACGTACTCTTAAGGTAAGGATTTTGTTATCTGCAGTAATTTGTTTGTTACCAAACACAAATGAATCGAACGCATCAAGATTGGCAGGATTATTTTGTTCCAATTTATCCTTATTGTTACGAATTTGGAGAGTTGTACCTTCGTTTTGTTCTTCCCATGCACCTCTGAAATCCAATGTACTCATATAGTCGGTCGACCAGTCCCAATGAGGATAAGCATCGGCGTTACGTCCACCTCTGTATTCACTATAGTACCATTTGTCTCCGGCTTTTAAATCGGTCAAAGTCAAACCTCTAAAAATTTCGTCACCACCCAATTCTACATTATATGTAGCTATATCGCTAACAAAATCCGCTGATTTTACCTCTTTTGTTATAGCGGGATAATCTGTTTTATTAAATGTCAGTACATAGTCATCGGCAACTAAATTTTCGAGTATAAATTTACCGTCGCTTCCTGTAGTAACAAACTCAGAGCCTCCGATACTAACGATAACTCCGGCAAGAGGCGCGGCGCCATTTTTTCCGTCGGTAACAGTACCCATAATTTTAGCTTTAGCTATCCGCATAATCAAATCTCTTGAAGCCAACTTGTTGGTATCAAAATTATTTGCCATAACTGTGGAGCTAACCGTTTGAAGACCTGCTTTTTTGAATGTCAAAGCATGAGATTCTATCGTAACATTATCGATAGTATACTTACCATCGCTTCCTGTCATTACAGTTGTTCCGTCCATTCCACTCACGGTAATGGCGGCTCCCGCAACAGGCGATCCCTCATCATCAATTACAGTACCGGTAATCTTACCGATATCTTTGCTCCCTGTACTATCGTCATCGTTACAGGAACTTACAACAGATACTATAGTACCCAGTAAGACGATGAACATAAAAGTTCGTAAAAAATTTAATAATTTCATATTAGTTTATTAAATAATAGTTAAGAGTTAAATTAAAATCCGGCACATCACGTTACCTTCACGATTTATTTATTGTTTATTTAACTCACTGTTAACAATTTAGCATTTTCATTTAATATTCTTTCCTAGATGTCAATCCTAGTTAATTAATGAAGCTGAATGAAGAATGCGATTTCAAACTCAAGAATCATAAGAGAAATTCTCTAGTTCTTTTTTTCATAAGGTCAACTGTTTTTAATGGTTTTAGATTATACTTATTTTTTCTTTTTGGCAGGTATACCTGCTTTCTTTAATTCGTTTGAAAACGAGTAAGGGAAATCCGCATCATTTATACCCCTTTGTTTATTGGGTGTTGCAGACATCTTGAAGTCAATTGTAGCACCACCCAATAATTCATTGTAACTGAAATAGTTTTTTGTATGAGGTTGACCGTTTACCGATAACGACGAAACATATCTGTTTGCATTATTATTATTCTCGGCTTTTATAGTAACCTGTTTTCCGTTTTCGAGATTCAATTTTACACTTTTAAATAATGGCGATCCTATTGCATATTGATCTGTTCCGGGACATACAGAATAGAAACCTAGAGCCGAAAATACATACCATGCCGATGTCTGACCATTGTCTTCGTCGCCACAATATCCGTCGGGAGCAGAAGTGTACAATTTGTCCATTACTTCTCTCACCCAATATTGAGCTTTCCAGGGTTCGCCCGAATAATCGTACAAGTAGATCATGTGCTGTACAGGCTGATTGCCATGAGCATAATTACCCATATTCATTATTTGCATTTCGCGGATTTCGTGAATTACCGATCCGTAATAACTGTCATCAAATAAGGGTGGTACATTAAATACCGAATCCATCATCACATTGAATTCTTGTTTACCTCCCATCAAATCGATTAAGCCCTGTGGATCGTGGAACACCGACCAAGTGTAATGCCAGCTATTTCCCTCGGTGAAAGCATCTCCCCATTTCAATGGATTGAAAGGCGATTGGAACTTTCCATCTTCGTTTTTACCTCTCATCAATTTGTGTTCGGCATCGAAGAGGTTCTTGTAATTCATGGCTCTTTGAGCGTATACTGCGATTTCTTTCTCAGGTTTATTCAACGCTTTACCCAATTTGTAGATACTCCAGTCGTCGTAGGCATACTCTAATGTACGGGCAGCGCTTTCGTTAATACCCACATTATAGGGTACATAACCCAATTTGTTGTAATATTGATATCCTAGTCGACCTGTAGAACTTACTTTAGGATGTACATTGTTACTGCCGTGTACAACTGCAGACCAAAGAGTCTCGATATCGTATCCTCTCAATCCTTTCAGATAAGCATCGGCTACTACAGATGCTGAATTGTTTCCAACCATGCAACCTCTATGACCAGGGCTTGCCCACTCGGGTAAGAAACCGCTCTCTTTATAGGTATTAGCTAAACCTTCTTGCATTTTTGTATTCATCGAAGGATACATCAAGTTCAAGAATGGAAACAAAGCACGGAATGTGTCCCAAAATCCGGTATCGGTAAACATATATCCGGGAAGTACTTCTCCATTATAAGGGCTGTAATGAACGGGCTTTCCTTCTTTGTTTATTTCGTAGAAACTACGTGGAAAAAGCACTGAACGATAAAGACACGAATAGAATGTACGAAGATTGTCAATATTATCATCTTGAACTTCAATGCGTCCTAATACCTTATTCCATTCGTCCTTACCATTGCTTTTTACTTGGTCGAATGTATTATTAACCAGTTCCTTCAGATTTTGTTCAGCCTGTTCGTAACTTATAAAGGAAGAGGCTACCCTAGCATGCACCAATTCTCCTTTTTTTGTAGAGAAACCGATAATTGCTCCCGCATGGTTATCTTTTGCCTCCAATACTCCTTTTTGGATTTTATTGCTGACAGCAGAGGCTGTATAGGTAAAAGGTTTATCGAATACGATTACAAAATAGTTTTTGAAATTATCGGGTACCCCACCATTGTTTTTAGTCGTGTAGCCAATAATCTTATTTTGTTCGGGGATAATTTTTACATACGAACCGTTGTCGAAAGCATCTACTATTACCGAAGAATTTTCGCTTTCGGGAAAGGTAAAACGAAACATGGCTGCACGTTCTGTAGGTGCAATTTCTGTTACCACATCGTAGTCTGCCAAATAAACTCTGTAGTAATAAGGCGTGGCAACTTCTGCTTTGTGTGAAAACCAGCTTGCACGCTCATTTTGATCAAACACAATTTTGCCGGTAACAGGCATGATTGCAAATTGACCATAGTCGTTGATCCACGGACTTGGTTGGTGTGTTTGTTTAAAACCTCTTATTTTATCTGCATCGTATGTGTATGCCCAGCCATCGCCCATTTCACCGGTTTGTGGCATCCAAAAATTCATACCCCATGGCATAGCTATAGCCGGATAAGTATTTCCTGTAGACAACGAATGCTTAGATTGTGAGCCAACCAACGTACTCACATAATCGACAGGAGTAGTTTGGGCATTCAATTGAATAGAAATGATAGAAAGTACTAATAAAAGTAAGGACGAAAGTTTTCTCATAATGTTTTATATATAAGTTAACGCTTTAAAGTTTTTTTTTTACAAAAACAATTTGACTGTAATCGGATATTTGTAGAACAACGAAGTTTTTTATTTTCAAAATGTTGCTTGTTATAGTATGTTTACAATAAGATTGAAAATTGTAGTATCATTATGAATAATGGCATTTTGATTAATTAACATCATCAAATGTATGCGAAAGCGGTTAACCCCCAGATTAATTAAGGGTTAAAATAGGGTTATCTGCTTAACTTATTTTATTAATCTGCACGTATTTAACAAATAGATGTAAGGGAAGGTAAACATTCTACAAACGAGTGTAGACAACAAAAAGAAGCCTATAAATGCCTATTATAGGCAATTTTAACCCCTTAATAAGCTCAACGTTTATTGCTAATCAGACACAAGTAGGGTAAAGTTTAAAAGTATAGAGGTAAACAAGCCTTATGTTCTTGTTCACATCTATACTAAAAAGGACTTAAGTTTGAAAAATTTACAATATCCTGCTGTGGGTATATTAAATTCTTTGTATTATTTACAGTTTTTTGTCGTTTAAAATAGACGAAAAGGATACTGCGTAATTTTCGTTCATCACCCTTTTATATTCTGCGGAGAATAATAGGTATTTGTTTTTTGCTTGGTCGGTCATTTTTAATTTTGTAAGAGAATGTACTTGATAGTACAAAGCTTCTTCGTTGAGAGAATCTATAGTCAATAAAGTATCAATAAGCAACAGCGTTGTTTGATAGTCTTGTTGAGCATATCTGCTCTCTATTTCCATCTGCAAAATAGATTCGGCTTTATTCTCGATCTCTTGCTTAAACGAATCGAATATTTCGTCTTCCGTATTTTTTAAGAACTTACCCCTTATCAATATTTCAATCAAATTTTTGTTATTAATCAAATTCTGACCTTGTGTTATTTCGACAAATTGCAAACAATCGCAATAACATCCTTCGGATACTACTATTTTGAAGAATCCTTTATCGTAAATAAGCTCTATGTTATCAAGCTCAGCTAATGCTTTACGTATATGATTAAGAGTTACCCCTTTCAGATTTTTAGCTTTGTTTTCGGTTTTGTCGGGCCACAAAATATCGCTCAATTGCTGAGACGAAATACCGTCTTCTCTACTGTATTGAAGTATCAAGAGAAAGGTTTGTTTCAACTTCGTGCTGAACATATAAGTGATATCCTTATTATTACGGTCTTTGACCGTAAATTCTCCAAACAGGTAGATCGAGTTTGGTTGATCTTTTCGAATGAACGAAGCACGCAATTTTTCTTCTTCGAATTTAGAGTGAGTATGAGGATTATCTAAGGCTTCAATGAAAGTTTTATGCTTCTTCTTTTTCCTATAAATAAGATAGCCCCCTCCTGCCAATGCAATTAGCGAAGCAGATATTATCCAAATATAAAGCATCGATTTATTTTTGCTCTTCCTCATCAGTTCACCGAGGCTTATGGGAGGAAATGACAACGAATATACGCGGGCAGCTGACGATATATCATTGGCATCGAACTCTTGAACAGTACAATATAACTCGTTGAGCTTATCGTTATAATACAAATTGGCATTCGTAGTAATTTTATCGGAACGGATAGGAATTGAATCTCCTAAAATATCGAATCTGCCGTCTTTAGTAGAAAAACGATATAACTTGAGAGATGTGTTCGAAAAATGTTCGGGATAGCATAAGGTATAGAAACACGAATCATCGACCATCACCATACTACGCACAGGCACAACATTATCTCCCTCCCAAGGAATTTCCCATAGTTTGGTGATCTTTTTCGCATTTAGATCTACTTTATATAAATCGTAATAATAACGCCGCCCGATGGTCTGATCTCCCGACTCATTGCCCATACCACCGAAAACATACAAGGCATTTTGATCCTTGCGGTAGCACATCGACGAAAAATAGCGGGGTGTTATCTTATCTCCCTGGAACGAGAGTAAGCTCCATTTTTTTTCGACCAAGTCATAAGAATAAAACTCCTTGTTGTAATGCTGGCTCCCAAAACCTCCAAATACTATGTACTTCTGATTTTCGGAATCGTAATAGCCATTATGATGGTGCAACTGTGTGGGCAACCTTTCTGCCGTTTCGGGCATCCACGTCAGAGTATTCAGATCTAGATAAGCAGAGGTAAATGCTGCCGGCGGTTCTTCGGAATACACTTCATACGCATAAAGACGATTGGTTTCCTTATCCACAAAACTCATACCGAGCTTAAGTTTTACGGGTAACTCGTTACCATATGTTTTAGATGCGATATTATTTGTGCGGACATTAAAGGATGTTATAGAATCTTTATCGAAAAAATATATCTCCTGCGTTTTTGTATTGAAATTGAGACCGGCTACATTTTTCGACCTGAAAGATGCCCGGGGAGCCCAATAATAAGCATTATTAATCAACCAAACAGGATTAGAAACATTTCCCTTGATTTTGCCTTTAGACTCATATACAATTTCGCCTTCATTTTCATTTAAAGGGAAAAAATATTCTTGTTGCGCATCCTTTACAATTACATTTTTAATGGCAAAGGAGGGTATATCAACAACATGCTCGCTTTTTCCGAAATATATTATAGGACTCCATTTCTCATGAAGATGCAAATCGCCTATTTTAGTTTCGTGTTCATTGATCTTCAAGGTCATCGAATCTTTTTTGAGATCAAATGACAGACTGACCGCTATCCACTGACAGTTCGACAATTCTTCCTTCTTGAAAGTTGTAGTTATTAAATTATTACGCCCTTCTTCATTAAACTTAAAAATAGTGTATTTATCCCCCTCGTTATCATACATTAGATTGTATGTAGTATTGAGATTGGTATCCTTCAATCTGAATATATAACCGACATTAGATGGCGAAAGTAGCGACAACTCGAAATTAACCACCAATTTATCAGAAAAGCTCGGAGAATGACTCTCGAACACCGAATATGAAGTCCTCTCATTGATTACACTCTCATTGCCATGAAAGCGAAGCCCTTGCGAAAAAATATGTAAGGGAAGTAGCAATAGCGAAGCAATGTAAACAAATAGTTTCATAATAAAATACCTTATTGCTTACAAATATAGAAAATTAGCTCGTAATTTTGGAGATTTTGGGTCATCTTCGTATTTTTAAGTATCCCAACAAATAGCAATGCGTTATAAATCAAGAAATATTAACGCATTAAAAAATATTTATAAATTAATCACAAGTGCTTTTGTGGATATTTTCTAAAACAAAAAGAACTCCAAAACAGTTATATCTGTAAGACTTATAAATGAGAGTAATAACCCTTTAGAAAAATTACAGGTGTAATGAGATTTTTGTGCTTCCAAACAACTCAACTAACTGTTGTTTATACTAATATAAGGAGGACGGGCGACAAATAATAACAAAATGGTTGACTTTTATAGATTATCTTCAAAATCAGATTATTTAAGCCTAATTTATTTTTTTAGTTCAGGAAAGACTAATGACTTCTATTAGTCTTTCCTTTTTTTGATACCTTTGGTGCTAATAGTAATGTTATTGTGACCTTTTTGCAGATGCTGATTGGCATTATTTATAAAGATTTAATTTTTATGCAAGTGGTAGAAGTTTCTGATATATCGAAAATCTATGGAAAGCAGGAAGCTCTCCGTGATGTAAGTTTTATTTTGAATAGAGGAGAAATAACTGCCTTTTTAGGTCCCAACGGAGCCGGAAAGAGTAGCACTATGAATATCATTGCCGGAACTATTTCGGCGACAAAGGGGAAGGTGTTGATTTGTGGAGAGGATATTACCGAAAACCCGAAAAAGATAAAGCAGAGTATCGGTTATTTGCCCGAATACAATCCATTTTATGAAGATATGTATGTACGTGAATACCTGGAATATGCAGCCTCGTTATACCTCTCTCCATCCAAAGTAAAGCAGCGCGTGGAGGAGATGATAGAGACCGTAAACATTCGATCGGAGTATCGAAAGAAAATACATTCGCTATCTAACGGCAATAAACGCCGTGTGGGATTTGCACAAGCTTTGATCCATAATCCTGATATCCTGATTTTAGATGAACCGTCTAACGGATTAGATCCTAATCAACATGACAAAATGATGGAACTTATTGTAGAATTAGGAAAATCGAAAGTAATACTGTATTCCTCTCATCGTTTCGACGATGTGTCGGATATCGCTTCGCATTACCTTATTCTGAATAAAGGAAATTTGGTTTTTGATGGTAAAGCCAAAGATGTATCTTCCATTGGTGACTTATTTTACAGCCTAACAAAATGAAAATAATAGCAGACAAAAATATCCCTTTCTTAAAAGGCATTGCCGAATCGTACGCCGAGGTTGTTTATTTGGCAGGAGCCGATTTTACAAAAGAGGCTATAAAAGATGCAGATGCCCTAATAGTGCGCACAGTAACACACTTTGGACGAGATCTGCTCGATGATTCTAAAGTAAAACTGATTTGTACGGCAACCATTGGTTACGATCATATAGATACTGCTTATTGTGATGTGCATGGCATTAAATGGACAAATGCTCCCGGTTGCAATTCGGGCTCGGTAGAACAGTATATTGCCTCTGTTTTAATCACCATGGCTCAACGCAAAGGTTTCTTTTTGAAAGATAAAACAATAGGAATTGTTGGCGTTGGCAATGTAGGCAAAAAAGTAGCCCTAGTGTGCAAAGCTTTAGGTATGCGTGTCTTAAAGAACGATCCCCCTCGTGAAGAGGCAGAAGGAAGCGGCGAGTTTGTAAGCCTCGACACCATCAAAAAAGAAGCTGATATAATTACGTTTCATACCCCATTGAATAAGGAAGGCAAATATGCTACTTATCATTTGGCAGATGCTTCGTTTTTCGGCAGTTTAGGAAAAACGCCCATTCTGATTAATGCTGCCCGTGGGTCAATTATTGATACTCAATCCATTAAAGAAGCATTGGTGAAGAAACGGATATCGGGAGCCGTTATCGATTGCTGGGAAAAAGAACCCACTATCGATCTCGAATATATGCAATTGGCAGATATTGCAACCCCTCATATTGCAGGTTATTCTGCCGATGGAAAAGCCAATGCTACACGAATGTCTTTAGAAGCTATTGCCGAGTTTTGGGACTTAACTAAAGACCCAATTAAAAATATTACAATACCGCAGGTTCAAAACTCTATCATAGATTGGAGTACTTTGGAGGGTAATAAACTAGAGAAGGCTATTCTTATGACTTATAATCCAATAGAAGATCATAATCGGTTGATCGGTAGTCCTGCCGATTTTAGTTCGTTACGAGGGAATTATCCCCTTCGCCGTGAGTACCTAAGTTATACTATAAAGAATGTGGATAATGACGAGGATAAACTCGTATTGCAAAAGCTAGGCTTTGTATTAAACCCTAGTTTCTAATCACATTAATAAACCCTTTCATGATTTTTATCTAGAATCTCACATTTTTTCTGCAAAAAGAGAGAAATACGTCTTTTTATGTTATATTTGTGAACATTAACATAATACATTGTAAGGATATGATATGTTAACACAATCTGATCTATTTATTCTAAATATTTAATTCCATGAAAACAAAAATCTTATTTTTCTTGATCTTTCTCTCATTCCCGTTTTCTTTATTTTCTCAATGGGGTGGGAAAGCAGGGCTAGATTATGGTACTCTAACCGGAACAGATTTGTCAAAGTATAGACTTGGATTCCATATTGGAGCTACTTATGATTTTAAATTGAATGATAAATTTTATCTTCAACCAGCTTTATTATTTTCTTTGAATAGCGTAGGTTTGCAGCAAGGAGTCAATGGAAAAGATGGTAAAGTGGATAAATATTATCTTGAAGTACCTGTAAATTTGTCTTTTAGACCTAAAATATCAAATAATAATAAATTTGTATTTGATTTTGGATTATATACAAAATACGGCTTATTTGGAAATACAGAATACGAAACAGATGAAGGAAAAATAATTGAATCAACCTATAATATTTATAATCGTTTTGATGCCGGAATAAATATTGGCACAGGAATTGAAATAAAACGATTATATATTGGACTTGCTTATCAATTAGGTTTTGTACATGCAGATAAGCAATTAAGTTCTTTAAACAATCAAATATTTAGAGCTAGCTTAGGATATAAATTCTAATAATCTTTTGAACTATTTACTAACTACATAAAAATTTATTTCTATGAAAACTAAGTATTAGTAAAAATATAATGTCGTATATTTTCCAAAATTGGCTAATATTGCAGACAGTTCAGTTTTAAGATTTTGGAATGAAGTATACGCATTGAATGGAATCCATTGGTATTTAATTCTTTTCCACAATATTTCGATAAGATTCAACTCAGGAGAGTACGGAGGTAAAAAGAAAATCAATAAATCCTGTTCTTCCCACTGCTTCATCTTGTTGATAAATTTTTTAGACTTGTGAATCGGACAATTGTCAAGAACCAAGACGGTCTTTTTATTTATTTGTTTTACAAAGCGATCCATAATGGCAATAAATCCATCTGTATTGAGCGTTGTCTCCAGCATCTCATAAAACAGAGCGTTTTGGCGGGTCATAAACCCTATTACATTCAGGTACTTCCCCTTTGAGGCCGGCAGTAATACAGGATTTTCCTTGTTTTGCCAAGCATAAGGTATGACTGGGGTAAGTCCAAAATGGCTCTCATCTCCAAAGTAAAGATCGATGTAACCATCGTCTTCAAGCTTCTTGAGGCTCTCTATCTGCTCTCTATTTAAATCAAACTCCTCTTGATTACGCTTGCTTTTTAGAGATAAACGTATCCGTTTCCACCTATAACCCTGTATTTTTTAAAAAATTCTGCAACGTCCGTTTACAGATGCTTATGTTATGATGTTCTTTTAAATACAACAGTACATTTTTTAGATTCCGATTATGCTCTTTCAACTGCTCTTTCACTTCTTGTTCATATTCTTTTAATCGCAATTTGACGCCTCTGCCTGAACCTATTGAAAGCGACTGCAATCCTGTTAATTCCCACGCATTAAACCATCTCTCTATACTACGACGGCTTACTTTAAAAATCGCTGAGAGGTCTTTAATCTTGTATTTTTGATGTGATAAAAGAATACATTGACTACGTTTCCTTATGGTCGAATTGGGACTATGTTTATACAAATCATTTAACACAGATTCCTCTTCAATGGTTATGGCTATATATCTCATAAATACAAAAATACGAATAATATCGATCTTATGTAAGAAAATACGACATTATTTATTTCTCATTACTTAGATATATCTTTGCCACGTAAAATAACTCTTTACGCTCAAATGACAACAGTATTAACAAACATATTCGCCAATAATACCCTAAACTTTAACAGTTTAGATTTGGTTATGTGCGTTGAAATGTTAGAGAGAGAGAGAGAGAGAGAGAGAGAGAGAGAGAGAGAGAGAGAGAGAGATTAGGTAATACTGCCCTTTGGCGTGTATTGAAACTTTTTTTAGGCGGCACTCACCGTCTTTTTTTGGCTATGTGTCAAAATGACACATGCTCTTCGCTATTTCGTATTTTCCTCAATTATTATAATTCACGTTGTGTCCTCAGTTCAATTTGGACAGAGAGTTTTTATTGTCGTTTAAACTCTCTATCTGTACCAACCAATCAATTTCCTAAGGCACAACTATGTCCGGCAGTGGTGTGTAGCGATTACACGCTGCTGCTATTTTATTTGAAATCCTCAATCTCAATCATAAATAGAGCCTGCACACCCGAACAGCAAAACAGTACATCAATCGCGCCCCTATACCCTGTACCGAGTAACAAGATATATTTTATTAAACAACAACAAATCACCAATTAACTAATATTTAAACAGAAAATTTTAATTACATTATGAAAAGAATTTTAGTAACGACAACAATTTTATTAATGCTGAGCGGGTCAATAGCCCATTCGCAAGTAGGTATCAATAACCAAGATCCGCAAGCTACATTGGATGTGACGGCTACCAAAACAGACAACAGTACTGCCGAAGGTATTATAGCTCCGCGCTTGACTCTGGCTCAGTTATCCGGAAAAGATGATCAATACACAGCTAACCAAATGGGTACTATTGTTTACGTAAGTGACATTTCGGGGGCAACTACTTCCAAAACAGCCGGTATCACCAAAATTGGATATTACTATTACGACGGATCGCTATGGCAAGCATTCAGCAGTGGTAGTACAACCGATTGGTCTACCTTGGGCAATACAGGCACAACACCCGGCACAAATTATTTGGGAACCGCCGATGCTGCGGACTTGGTTGTAAAAACCAATGACACCGAACGAATGATTGTTTCTTCTGCAGGAAATGTGGGCATTGGAACTCAAACACCACATGCTTCGGCAATTTTAGATGTTACTGCAACTAATAAAAGCATCCGAATACCCAATGTTTCACTAACTGATGGCACCGATATAACTACTGTACCCGACCCTCAGAAGGGAATGATCGTATATAATACAAACAACGAGCAATTTGCTTTTTATGATGGAACCCAATGGAGGCAACCTGCAACTCAAGTAGCAGGTGTAGTAGCCGCTCAACTAGTTGGTGTGATGAAGTCTAATACGGCAAACGGTGCTTTAGGAATAGGGAGTATTTGGTACGATACTAAAGTTTATGACCCTGAAAATGCAGTGGTTTTGGGTACCAGTGCATCTAACCCAGGAAAATATACTGTGACTAAAAGCGGATTACACCAAGTGTATGTCAATTATTCGATGTATACTCCAGGTACAACTTGGTACTTACGTATTCTTAAAAATGGTAGCCCGGTAGCAGCTATAGATACAACAGCCGCCGGTGGAGCCTCGGCTTGCCTGTTTGCCATTGAAAATTTTACTGAAGGAGACGTCATAACAGCCGATAAAGGAGGCACAGGTTATGGATGGTCAGGAGGAGGGCTTTCTAAGATGACGATATTCAGATTTGAATAAAGTAGATCTTGCTTATTATTCCCTAAATTTCAACAAAAAATCTATGAAATTATTCTTCTCATCTACATGAAGCGAATTTTTTAGACCTTGTAATATTTTGTCTCGTCCTATAAAAACTGTAATGTTTTTTAGGACGAGACAATTTTTATCTCTATTCTAGTTCCTTAATCTTTGCATTTTTAAAGAACACCTCGTCTCCATGATCTTGCAGTAGGATATTACCTTCGGTCAGATTTCCGAAATTAGCCCAGTTTTTGTATTTACTATAGGCAACAAGAGCGTTCCACATTTGGTTGTTTCTTTCGTACTCCACCACCTTTACACCGTTGAGCCAATGTTCAACCTTATTACCTCTAACTATAACGGTGGCTGTGTTGAACCCTTCCTTATCGAAATTAAAGTTTCCGCTTCTGTCAGACGGAATAAGATCGTACAAAGAACCCAATGTCCTGTTACCGTTTACTCCCAGTTTGGCATCGGGGTGATTTTGGTCATCTAATATCTGGAACTCGCAGCCTATTGCCGAACCTTCGCCTTTGTTGAGGTCAGAGTCAACAAAATATTTGATTCCGCTGTTTGCACCCTTGGTGATTTTGAAATCTACAGACAATATAAAATTCTTATACTTCTTGATGGTTACAATATCTCCACCGTTTGCCGATTCTGCACCGCCACTTTTGTTTACTTTTAGAATGCCGTCGTTTATAACCCATCCTTTAGCGGGGAAAGCGTCTAATTTTGCACCTCTCCATCCGGTGGTTGTTTTGCCGTCCCATAGCAATTTCCATCCGTCTTGAGCTTCGGCGGGTGAAATGGTATTGATGATTGCATTTACTTCCATCACATTGCTGTTCATGGGAGTTTTATACTTTTCGACATCCATAGTACATATCTGAATATTTTTCCAACTTACCGTTTTACCCTCATCACTCTTATTGCCTATGGCATGTACTTGCAATGCGATGAAGCCTTTCAACGTCATGTTGTCCCAAAGATTGGCACATGGAATTCCGTTTACCCAGGTACGTATCGAGTTGCCGATAGCCTCTATTCGAGCTTTGTTCCATTGATTATTTTTAAATGCTGTTTTTGCCGCAACGTTTTTTGTCAACGGAAATAACCAACCTCTACGGGCTTCGTCATAGACACCACCTGTCCAAGCACGTGCCGATGGGTCAATCTCAAATTGATAACCATGCACACGTCCGTTTTGATATTCTTTGAGGCTTTGGCTTCTGAATTGTACTCCCGAATTGAGTCCGTCGTCTACCTTAAAATCAAATTCGAGAATAAAATCTCTGTACTCTTTTTCGGTAGCCAAAAAAGTATTGGGAGTATCCATTTTGGATGTGCCGACAATGGCACCGTCTACAATCTTGTATTCCGCTTTTCCGTTTATTTTTTGCCAACCTTTCAGGTTTTTACCGTTGAACAAAGGTTCCCATTTTTCTTGGGCTGAAATACTGCCTACTGACAGAATTAGTATAAAAAATAATATGCTTTTTTTCATAATTGATTTTAAATTAAAGAAATTAATAATGATTTCAATCCCCCCCGTTGTAGAGACGCAATGCCTTGCGTCTTTTGTCCAATATTGTATTTTGCAGATGCAAAGCATTGCGTCTCTACAGTAGCAGGGGAGGGGTAATTACACCTTATAAAATTCGTCCCACCCTTTTCTCGGAGGCAATCCTGTGAGCATGGCGTTGGCGAATGCGTTGTTGGTGATCTCTTTGGTATTTCGGTCGAATTTCAAGGGCGTATTCAATCGTTGTGCCATCACTCCCAAAGAGAATACTTGGCTCATAGGTCCAAAAACTTCAAATGGCGAACGTGTTTTCTCTTCACCCATACAAGCTAACAAGAAGTTTGCAAAATGATTAGAGGTACTTTCGGGAACAACAGGCAATCGTGAAGCCATTTCTTTGGCTTTATCTTCGGGGATGATAGATAAGGTACTACCATGCGAACCTCCTTTAAATATCAAATCTTTACTGTATATGATTTTTCCCGGATTCAGTTTTCGGGCTTCCATTTTTGAGCCTGCTACCTTGGGGATATTGGGGTCTAACTCCGATACTCCGTAACCTTTGGGCAATGGAGGCAGGTTATTAACACCGTCGTACCACATAATATCTAAAGCCGGCATATCTTTACGTCTCGGAAAACGGAACTGAATAGTAGACGACATCGGGAAAAAGTAATCGTTATGACCTTCGAGCATCACGGGATTTACTTCGTACGGTAATCCCAATTCTAAGAATTCGTGTACCGTGTCGATAAGATGCGCACCCCAATCGCCCAACGCTCCCATACCAAAATCGTACCAGCAACGCCAGTTTCCGTAATGATACTTGTCGCTGAAATCGTGATAGGGAACGTTCATCAACCAAGTATCCCAATCCATTCCCGGAGGGATAGGTTGTCCTTCGGGCAGTTTGTAAATATTGGGATCCCAACCGTGCCATCTGCGTGGTGAGTTCATGTGAGCTACTACTTCGGTTACATCTTTGATGATTCCGGCTTCTTTCCATGCTTTGAATTGAAAATAGTTAGCTTCGGAGTGTCCTTGATTTCCGACCTGTGTAACTACTTTCGAATATTTTTTGGCAGCCTGCATCATCAATTCGGCTTCGTGGAATGTGCGTCCCATCGGTTTTTCGACATATACGTGTTTGCCTAGAGCCATCGCCATCATACAGATTGCAAAATGCGAATGATCGGGAGTGGCTATCGAAACGGCCTCAAACTGATTTCCCATTTTGTCGAACATCTCACGGAAGTTTTTGAACTGTTTGGCTTTGGGAAATTTGCCCATAATCTCTTGGGTATGTTTAGCTCCCATGTCTACATCGCACAGAGCAACTATGTTTACTAATCCCGTTTTGTCGAACTCCTTGATGATGTCGTTTCCACGGTTTCCGATACCTATGCAAGCCAAATTTACTTTGCGATTAGCGGCTTTTACTTTTTCTGAATTGACGGCACCGAGAGCGCCTATCGTATCCATACTACTAAAGGCGAGACCTGCTCCTGCAAGCCCGGCTTTTCTTAAAAAATCTCTTCGTGTTACCATGTATTATTTCTTTTTATTGATATTATAAATTATTTGATATTGCATTGTTGCTACTGTAGAGACGCAATGCTTGCGTCTCAAAAAACATCAGAAAGGAGACGCAAGCATTGCGTCTCTACGACAACGGGGTATAAATTGTTGCATCAAAATGTTGTACTATTTCGGATCTCATTTCCTCTTTGGCAGCAAACAGGGCGGTCGACAAAACTTCGCCCTCCGCTGCAGTGTCGGTTATTACCGAAACACTTTTTACGCCCTCTATATATTCTCCCGTGTGGGGAGATTTAATATGCTTTCGTTGAGCGGTATGATTACCCGATGTGGTCAGACATTTATTTTTTAATGTTATTTCATTCTTATCGTTATCGGTGGTGGGGAAATCTATTCCTACTTTCCAACCGTCTCCCAAAGGGTGATTCCCTAAAGCTAAGGCTGAACTGTTGCCGATGTTTATTAAAGCATTTTCGATTCCTTTTTCTTCTACTATTTTTCTGACTTCATCTAAGGCATATCCTTTGATAAAACCCGATAAGTTCAATCTGATTTCTTTTCGGTTGAAAGTTACGGTTGACTCTTTTTCGGATAAGTATACATGCTTAATTGTATCGATATTATAATTGTCGGAATCTATCGAAATGTCGAAATATCCATTTGTCTTTTTGTTATAATCGATACACATTTTTATCATCGAAAATAAATCGTTGCTTACAATAACAGGTGTTCCATATGGACTGTTATTCAACACAGACAATTCACTATAAGAATCGTAATAATTGCCCACTTTTTCGAGAGCAATCAGCTTTTCATAAATACTTTCGGCTATTTTTTTGCCGACCTCTTCTTTTTCACTTAAAACAATATCTACCCTTGTGTGCATAGCAGCAAACCACGCATAAAAAATATTCGTGGAATCGATCTGCTTATATATATGCTGTATAGGAGGCATACAAGTTACAAGTTACAAGTTACAAGTTACGAAAACTCCTCCCCTCCGGGGAGGTTGGGTGGGGCTTACTTTTTACTTCTTACTATTTTCTTCACTCCATAAAAGATAATACGGATCGCAATCCACAAAACATATAAAGCCACAGAGGCTACCACCACATATCCCAACGAAGTAAATATTTCGAGAAATGAGCTGTTGTCGTACTTGATTATGGCATAAATATTTGCCAAATTCGCTATCAGAAAACAAACGAGCCAGCTTTTTATTTCGGTCTTCTTTTGCTTTGCGGTTATAATAGTATCTCTCATAGGACTAACGATTTACGAGAATGATTCAGATAATTAAGCTTAAACTCATCGGGGAAAGTCAATATTTCGCCTTTTTCCAACGCCATATCTCCCAATAGGGTGAGTGCACTGGCATAATAGCCTTCTTCGGCAACTTTGGGCGGTTGCTTTTGGGTGATGACAGCTTCTGCAAAGGCATCCATCAGCAGGTTGGTACCATCGCCATTTGGTTTTTCGCCCAAGATGTATTCTCCTTTATTATCCTGGGCGGTTTCGGGTACCCAACTTGTGTCTGCAAAGGGCAATGTGTTGAACAAATTATTCTCGATGTCATTCACCATTCTTAAGAATGCGGGTGCAGGAGCCACGTCTTCGAAATAGTATTTTCCTTTTTCGGGTTCTACAGTTCCCAAATGACCAAGTATCTGTTCTTCCAAACCATAAAATTTATTGGATATCACGGAATCGAATGTGAGCTTCTGTCCGCCATCGAATGTATAGATGCAGCTTACGTTGTCGTAAACCTCACGTCCGTCTTTCCAGTAGGTGATTGCGCCGTGTCCCATGACTTTGTTGGGGATCGATTTCAACGCCCAACTGCCTATCTGTAGTTGATGGCAAGCCAGTTCGGTCATCAATCCTTTGGAGTATTCACGGTAAAGTCGCCAATTGATCTGCCGTTCTAAATTGGGTGACGGCACGTTTCTGCGCCAATCGCCATTGCGAAACCAAAAGGTGCGGATGGCTTGTATATCGCCAAACATACCTTTGTGAATCATTTCCATCGCCTTTATGTAACGTGGATCGAAAAGGCGTTGCTGTCCCGAAAAGAATACTTTTCCCGAAGATTTGTGCTTGTTGTACATGGCAAAGCATTCTTCTAAGGTAAAGCCTATTGTCTTTTCGCAAAAAACATGCTTGCCGGCATCAAAAGCGTCCAATGCTATTTGGCAATGGGTGTTGAGCGGAGTGGCAATGATAACGGCATCAATGCTTTTGTCTTCGAGCAAACGGCGGTAATCGGTATACGTTTTTGCTTTGGGAGCTATTTTTAAGGCTTCGTCGAGCGATGGTTGGTAGGTGTCGCACAATGCTGCAATCTCTACTTTTTTATTGATAGCCAAAAATTCCATGAGGTAACGTCCTCTCGAGCCGGGTCCTATAATACCCAATCGGGCTATAGATTTATTGGTGTGATTGGCTTCCGAAAATACAGATAGCCAAGGGCTTGCAGCAAAAATAACTGCTGCTCCTGCCATACTTGCTGTTTTCAAAAATTTCCGTCGATCAATAGGAGTGCTTTCCATAAGTTTTATTTTTCATGATGAGGTTATGCTCAAAGTATTGTCGAATATTCAGAGACTGTATAAAGCTTGGTATGCGCGCACACAATGCGCAAGATCAATATTTTTTAGATAGTCTCTGTTTTTCGACATAGCATCATTACAAAAATAATTTAAAATTGGTAAACTTCATCATAAAAATTTTTCAAAATGTTTAGAAACTGTCTAAATCTGAAAATGATAGTTTAAATTGAGCCTGTAGGGGTGAAAGATTTTTCGCCCCTACAGGCTCAATTTAAAATTTATCGGTCGCTGCCTGCCGGTCCCATCACTGTACCTGTCGCGGGAACGGGGCGAGGAGGCAAATTCTTTTCAGCTCCCGGATATCCGATATTCTGATTGATTACTCCTTGCGTGTTCAGCAATATTTCCGACGATGGTATGGGCCACAGTACATGATGAACGCTTATTTTGTATTCGTTTTTGCTATGTTTAACTTTGTTGTAGAAGTTGTTGCGAGAATTAACCCAGTCCCACCAAAAGTTTATACCTTCTTGTTTTACGTTCGAACCTACGCCTCCCGGTCCCGAGAAATTATCCAGTTTATAGGTACGTCCGCCAAACACTTCGCACGGTTTGCCTGTTTTGGCGTAGATATAGGCTATGCGGACAATTTCGGAATGTCGCCCTTCTTCGTAAAACAGTTCACGCGCACGTTCGTTCAGAATTTCACCAATATTGATATCCGCTGCTGTAAGAGGGGTTGCTCCGGCACGTTTGCGAATAGGATTGAGGGCTTCGGCAGCAGAGCCTAGGTCTCCTTTCCAATAATAGGCTTCCGCCATCAGCAAATAGGCTTCGGCACTGCGGTAGATGTACCAAGGGGTTTCTCCACCATTCCATTGCGAATTTAAAGGATCGGGTACAAATACTTTGTAATGAGGCCAGTCGTACCAAAAACGTATTGAATCTTCGATGGCAAAATTGGTGGGCTTTTGTATGTTTTTTCCATACCAAGGGTTTTTACTGCTTTTCAACGATGTATTGTTGTAGACAAGATCGCTGGTATGCTTCCAACTGTCCCTATTGTATATACCTCGCAGGTCATTTTGTTCTTTTGTACCCCATATATCGTGGGTGAAATATTTGGTACCACGCACACGCCCGATGCCACGTCCATAAAGCCGGTTCAAATCGAGGTAAGTGTCAGTATCTACTGTAGCCAAGGTTATCGAAGTTCCTGATTTTCCGTCAGGTGTTTTCATGTTGCCACTGTTCCAAAACGGAACACATGCTCGCATGGTCTCGATTCTGGCAGATCCTTCTATTCCGGGATACGATACTACATACATAATACCCTCGGTATTGGTCGGATCGAGTTTGGCTTCTACACTGTGCAGGTCGTGCATCAAATTGGTATTGGGCTTCGACTTGTTAGCGGTAAACCGTTGAGTCATCAATGGATATGCGGCGGCTATTTCCCGTCCTACGGTTATTGCTTTGTCATAATCACCCAATTCGAGGCAAATTTTCATTAAAAGTATTCCGCAAGCTCCTTTTGATGTTTTTCCTCTGTTTACATTTTGAGGTACCCATTGATAGGCAAATTCGAGGTCTTTTTTCATTCTTTCGAGTATAGTCCAACGATCATAGGTGTACAGGTCTACCCGTGGGGCGGTTATTTCCCAATCGATATAAGGAACATTTCCAAACTGATGGGTAAGCTTAAAGTAACGGTATGCCCGTTGAAAATAGGCTGCACCTAATACTGCATTGCGTTCGGCATCGTCTTTAAATGTAGCTCCATCGAGCCTCGAAATCACTAGATTGGCATATTTTATGGCACTATATCCTTCGTTCCAATACCATCCTACTTTGGTATAATCTACATCATCGAGTTTGGCATCGGGCAATAGGGAGATATCCATATTCATTTGAGGTGAAGATCGGTCGGTGCATCCATTTACTGCAATATCAGACTGCATTATTTCTGTCTGAATAGGAGCTGCCTCGCCGAAATATTCGTGTCGCATATTTCTTTCGGCTGCGGTGAGTCCGGCATATAAGCCTTCGGCATTAACGAATGTGTTTTCGGGTGTATATATTGATAATGGTTTGGGATCGAGCCACGACTCGCTACAGCCTGTAAATGCTGCCAGTAAGATAAAAGATGCGATGATATTTATTTTGTGTATGTTATTTGTTTTCATAATGTTATATCATTCAATTTTTATAAAATATTCATAGTCTTCCGATTGTAGGGATCACTTCACCCCAACCCTCTCCAAAGGAGAGGGAGCTTTTCTTCCCCCTTTGGGGAGGTTAGGTGGGGTGCTACGTCGGGATTATAGCGTGAAATTTACTCCTAAGCTGAACGTCCTTCCGTAGGGTTCACCTGTTTCGGGATCCCACATGCTTTTCCAATCGGGAGCAAACACGGCTACGTTACGGATAGAGCCGGTAAGGCGTGCATCTTGTATGAGGTATCGTTTCAGAAAAGTCTGAGGTATGCGATACGACAATGTGATATTATCGAGGCGAATAAACGATCTGTTAACCCAATTGTTACCTATATTAGTCGAATTGATACGTGCATAATTATTGATCGGATTATCGGCTGTCCAACGGGGGTAATCGTAATTACTTAGACGATCGGCTAAGAATACATTAGCGGCATCATTAAACGTGTCGTATTGTCCCCATAATGAGTAAAGCATAAAAGACAGATCGAAATCGTTGTATATGCGGAAATTATTGCGGAACGACCAACGAAAACGAGGCGTTTTATATTCCTGAAATCTCTTGTCGTCATCCGTCATAACACCATCTCCATTTTGATCGATGTATTTAAAATCTCCCGGTTTTAATCCGTATTTAGCAGCTTCGGTTTCTTCTCCTACTTGCCATACACCATTGCGTACATAGCTATATATTTGATCGGGATCGTGACCTATAAACCATCCGTTTTTGGTGTCATCGGCTTCTTTTTGTCCTACCACATTTCCGTTTTCATCTTTTATGTCTACCATATTTCCATATAGTTTGATTATTTTACGTCTGTTCATAGAGAATGTTCCTGTGGCATTCCATTCGAAATTATCTACTTTCATAATCCTTGCGTTGAGGGATATTTCGATACCTTTATTTTCGATTTTTCCTAAATTCGCCGTAATATTTTCGTATCCCGTAAAACGCGGAAGCGTGCGGTTGATCAATAAATCGTTTGTTTCTTTGTTATAAACATCAATAGAACCACCGATAATGTCTTTGAGTACCGAAAAGTCCAGCCCCAGATTATAGGAAGTGGTATTTTCCCATTGCAGGCTGTAGTTAGCCATTCTTCTGACATACAATTGCGATATGAGTTTGATATTTCCTCCGGCATCAATAATGGGTGTCAGCGACGAGTTCATATCGGCAAGAGCGTCATATACACCGATATCGCGGTTTCCGTTTTTACCCCATGAAGCTCGCAGTTTACCGTAGGTCATCCAAGGATCGAGTTTCTCGCCGAATTTTTCGGATGTGAATACCCAACCTAAGGCAACGGCAGGAAATGTGGCGTGAGGATTGTCTTTTCCGAAAGCCGAATACCCGTCGCGACGAACCGATGTTGTCAACATATACTTATTTGCATACGAGTAAAATAGTCGTCCCATAAGTGCATCTCCTGTGCTATAGTTATCGCTGCTTTCTGCCTTGGGAATAGTTCCTGCATTCATATTATGATAGCCAAGTATGTCGCTGGGGCTAAAATCGGAGGTTTTGGATGTTGTTCTCCAATATTGAGATTTCTCGGCATTAATCAGACCTGTTACTTCGATATTATGGACTTTAGCAAATTCTTTTTTCCAAGTAAACAGGTTATCTACTTGCCAGTTGTACCATTTTTCGTGTGTGCGTTCGGCATCTCCGATTGCCCAATTCACATGTTCGGACGATTTAAAATTGTAATATTCTCTCCATCTCATATGTGGCGTAAAATTCACTTGGTATCCAAAACCGTAAGGGAGAGTGAGTTTTCCGTATATTGTTCCATTGATGGTGGTTGTCAGGTCTTTTCTATCTGTATATAAGTTGTCATAGAAAGGATTTGTTGCCGTTACATTACCTGTCGGATAATATTGATAGGGGCTACTATCGTCTCCTATTGTATTGGCACTGTATGGAGAAAGTCCTCTTGCTTGACCCCAATCTGAAGTTAAATAGCCTTCATCTCTGGAAGAAAAGTTCATGTTGACGCCCACACTAAAATATTTGTTAATTACAGACTCTAGGTTTAAGCGACTGGTGAGGTTGGTAAAACGGTCTCCAACATACAAACTTTCTCGGTCTTGCCATCCCATCGACCAATAGTAAGTTACATCTTTGGTTTTGTTCGAAATGCTTGTAGTATAATCCTGTTGAAGTCCGGTATGAAATACTTGATCTTCCCAATTTGTAGCTTTTCCGGCAACATAATTATCAATTTCGGGACTTGTGAGATAAAGCCTCGAAAGCCATTTGGGTACTAGTTCTGCTTCTGTCACCGAGCTTACAGGTGTTTTCATATCGTAGTTATACCAATCTAAAGCATTAACTCCGTCTAATTTTCGAGGGTCGGTATACATTTGAGGGTATTTGGCATAATAATCTGCTCCGTACTCCGAATTTTTCAGTTCCTGACGAAATTGCAGATAGCCGTCGGGACTCATCACCTTTCGCTGGTTAGCCATCGTAACCCATCCCCAATTTGCATTGAAGTTTACAACGGGTTTTCCCCTGTCGGAACCTTTTTTAGTGGAGATAACAATTACGCCGTATCCTGATTTTGCTCCATATACGGCTGCCGAACTGGCATCTTTAAGCACGTCGATAGAGGCAATGTCATTGGTGTTGAGATCCGATAAATCTCCGTCGTAAATAACTCCGTCTACTACATACAGAGGTCCTCCTTTTCCATCTCTCAATGTACTCTTGCCTCGTATGAGTAGATCCGAAGATCCTTTTGCTTTGCCCGATAACTGTACATCGAGTCCGGGAACATTACCTCTCAGCAGATCTTGTACAGATCGGGGATTTTCGGTCAGAATTTTATCGGTTCTGAGGTTCGATACAGCTCCTGTCAGGTCTTTTTTTCGGGCAGTTCCGTAACCTACAACAACAATCTCTTCTAAGTCGAGAGCATCTTCACTTAATGCAATTTTGTATTCCACATTTCCGGTAATGGGTATTTCCTTGCTGGTGTATCCAAGATAAGAAACTACAAGCGTTCCTTTAGCTGGGGCATTCAGTTGAAACTTGCCGTCGATGTCTGTCACCGTACCCATAGTAGAGCCTTTTATTACTACTGTTGCTCCAATTATAGGCTGCTGCTTATCGTCTGATACCACACCCGATATAGGTTTATTTTCCGTTTGCGCATTCAACTGAATACATAAACACATGCTGTATAATAGCAGCATACAAAACTTAATTTTTGCCATACGATACTGATTTAAAGGTTATGCAATTGTTTTTTGTTTGGTTATTATTAAAATTTGTTTCTACACATACTTTCAAATAAAGTAGGTGTTTGCGTACACACATCATGTGTGCAATAGGTTTTTCTATATTAGAATTTATATTCAATGTTTGTTATAGTTATGATTTATAGATGCTTTGTTCATTAGATAGCTTATTAAGCTGATTCCATATGATACAAATAGAATTAGCCTGACATAAATATGCCAGACTGTATAGTGGATTTTTTAAAAAAAATCTTATCTTGTGGGGTTGCTCTCTCTCTCTCTCTCTCTCTCTCTCTCTCTCTCTCTCTCTCTCTCTCTCTCTCTCTCTCTCTAGTAAAATAGTATAATATGCCAAATTACAATTGTTAATATTTGCAATTTGAAACAAGTATATAGTATTATTAAAGAGAAATGTTAGCATAATATTGATTTAAAAAGTAATCATATAATAAAACATCACAATAGATTTATATATCATCCGTTGAATTTGTTTTTCTTGTTTGAGGTATCAGTGAATTTAGAATTCATAATAATTAAAGTTACAATTTAGTCCATGATATTCTGAACATATAAATAAAGGTTCGGCACAAATATGAGTTTTTTTTATTGAAAAAAAAAGTAAAGACAAATCGGATTTAGTATTTTAACCAAAAAAGTATAATATTTAACTAATATTCAACATAATTTAGAAATTGTGTGCGTGTGTGCGTAAACTCACTGTGTTATTTTGTAAAAATTATTAGTTGCAGGTGTATGAAAAAAGATTCGATTTGTTTATTAATTGGAATAAATTTAGGCTGAAATGTATCGAAAATGCCTAAAACTGAAAAAGAAACTGTCTAAAAAGTCTACTTCTAGTTCGTCATTACGAACGTAGTGAAGCAATCTCATCTTTCCCCCTCTCCCACTGGAGAGGGTTGGGGTGAGGTTGAGATTGCTTCGACGTTCCTCCTCGCAATGACGTGCTTTTGAGTCTTTTAGGATACCTTTTTTTACTATTTTCTTTTTACTATTTTATCCCCGATATTCCTGTTGAGGATTGCGGTTGAGAAGTCTTGCTTTAGCCATTTGCTCGTATTGGGTGCCGGGGCGACCGTAGTTGGCATAGGGATAAATGCTGATACCTCCACGGGGTGTAAATACACCGATGACCTCTATGTATCGAGGATCCATCAATTGGATAAGGTCTTTCATGATGATGTTTATACAGTCCTCGTGAAATGCTCCGTGATTGCGAAAGCTGAAAAGGTATAGTTTCAGGCTTTTGCTTTCCACCATATTTATTTCGGGAAGATAGTTGATATGTATGGTCGCAAAATCGGGCTGCCCTGTGATGGGGCAAAGGCTCGTAAATTCGGGACAGTTAAATGCTACCCAATAATCGTTTTCGGGGTGCTTGTTGGTAAAAGCCTCCAATACTTCGGGGGCATAATTGTCTTTGTATTCCGTTTTACCTCCCAGTAATGAGAGGTTTTCTAATTGGTTATCTTGCATAGATGTTTTTTTAGTTACAAGTTACAAGACTTTCAGTTTTCAGTTATTTTTTCTCGTAACTCGTAACTGTTTTTTAGTCAGTCCGTAAAACATTGAGGACCTGCCATTCCCCCTGTATATTTTAATACTACGTTTTTCTTATAATACGAATATTGGCAGCCATCGTTAAATTCCTTTATCTGCAGAACAGTTAATAGGGTAGTAGGGAAAATAAGGTACGAATATTTACCCAACCCGCTCCTGGCAAAACCCACTTCGGTTTGATCGCCATTTTGAAGCGATATGCAGTTTGCCATCTGCATCATATTTTTGATTCCGCTGAATGTCATGGGATCCCAACCAATAATCTTTAGCAATTCGTACAGCTGAGCCGAATCATATTCAATATCCCAGTCGCCATTAATCAAAATGGGATCGCCTTTTAGGTTCTTTTTAAATATTTGCAAGTCTATGCCTTCCACTGTATGAAGAATGTCTTTCTTAGTTCTTATCTCGAGCGATACAATAAAATCTGTGGGAATCGAATAATTGAACTCATCTATCAAGTTTTCTATTTCTACCGATTTTTCCTCATAATTTTGTATAAGTTCGGCTTTGCTGCTCATGGGCATCGAGTACACTTTTAGCATAATGGCTTTGATGGTATCGTTTGCCAAATCATAATCGTGTTTGGCATCGGCAAGAGCTTTGGGCGAAAATTTAAGGTTCAAGGCATCAAATATCAGATCTGTTTTAGTCTGTGCCATACTTGTGATGCTAAAGCAGAGTATACCGAATGCGAGCAGAAAATGTTTCATTTATTATGAGTTATTTTAGTTGTAGGGGCAGAGTTGTGTGTCTGTCCTTTTCGGGCGAACACATAGGTTCGCCCCTACGGCAAAGAAACGAAAAAATCAGATATTTTGCTTTCTTATTTCTAAATAATTATCTAAACCCTGTTTACGCAGTTGACACGAAGGACATTCGCCGCAACCATCGGCAGGTATTCCGTTGTAACAGGTGAGGGTTTCGTTACGGATAAGGTCGAAAACTCCCAAGTCGTCCGACAGTTTCCATACCGCAGTTTTGTCTCTCCACATCAAGGGGGTATGTATCTGGAAATGTTCGTCCATTGCCAAATTGATGCTTGTGTTTGCCGACATAATAAAGGTATCCCTGCAATCGGGGTAACCACTGTAATCGGCTTCCGAAACACCTGTTACGATATGACGTATACCGTGACTACGGGCAATAACAGCCGCAAAGGTAAGAAACAAGAGATTACGTCCCGGTACAAAGGTATTGGGGTAAGCATCGGCAGGTTTTTCTTTATCCATCACGACTGTATTGTCGGTGAGTGAATTAGTTGATAAATGGCTGATTATCGAGGCATCTAACATCTGAAAAGGTACTCCTGCACGTTGGGCAATACCTTCGGCAATTTCTACTTCTTGCGAGTGACGTTGTCCGTAAGTAAAACACAGGGTGCGAACGGACGCAAAGTGCTTCAATGCCCAAAAGAGGCATGTAGTGGAGTCTTGACCGCCCGAAAATAAGACTAGGGCAGATTCTGTTGATTTCATTTTAATTTACTTTGTTTTTTACGTGGTTTTTCCTAAGCTACACGGAAAAGGCTGTACCTCTTCGTTCGACAAAGATAATTATAAGTGGGTGATAAAGCAAGATTTTATTGAAACGCTACGATACCATGGCACAATAATAATTAATGTAACATTTCTTTGTAGGGGCTGGGCTCTGCCCTGCCCAAAGGATCAGCTTGTGGGCAGGGCAGACCCCAGCCCCTACATTTGTCAATATAAAGGCATCTTTAAATTTCATTTCCGCAAATAATACGATACATCACATACAATATTATCCCTAAATGTTTCGACTGTTACACCACCTTTTTTCTCACTTCTAGTGAAGTCTATTTGTTTTGGTTCAATTTGTTGCATGCTCATTAAGCGGCATTCTATCGAATTGTCATTTACTATAAAAACAAACTGTATAGGGTGGGGGTACATGTTTTTAATCCTAAGATCTTTGTAGGCATATACTATAGTCGCATCCGATCCGAGTGGGGTGAATCGTTCCTCCTCTTTGTAAATATCTACTGTATGATTGTGGCGTTCTATAATATCCAGTCCACTTTTCAAGGCAGTAATGTACATAATGCCCGATAGTTGGCACAATCCGCCTCCGTAATCGGCTGTTAGTTTTCCGGCAATGAGGTTACGCCCAATTTTGAAGCCTCGCTTTTGGGTGGGTTTGCCAATTGCTTTCCAAAACGATAAGGTTTCGCCCGGTTCGATAATAATTTCCTCGATAAACTTCGCCCCCAATTTTATATTATCAATCTTATTTTGAAAATACTCCGATTGTTTAATGGGTTGCGTTTCTGATACGTAAAACAAAAAATCGGATGTCGATTGCTTTTTCTGAGCAAATACCAATGACGATCGTTTGTCTCTGACAAATCGCTGTATTAGCTTCATATTTAATCTAATGCCCGAAGGTATAAGACGTTTCATATTTATTGCTTTTCGAGTACTACAATTTGATAAGAAGCGTATTTACGTAAAAACGAATGGCAAAGCAGATTGTCTAAAGCTATCATCGGTTTACGTAACGAAGAGGGTATTCGGTGGATCGGGAAAAACAAGATTCCGTAATAACGTTTCAACTTCCATCCCTCGGTGAGACCCACAATTTCGTGCGATGTAAAATCGTTTGCCGCATGCCAATTTTTTGCTTTGTAGTTGACCAATTTACGCCTATCCTTCGATGGGAAATCGAAAATAAGCCTTCCTCTTTTTTTTAGCACTCGGTATGCCTCTTTCAAGAATTGGACAGTAGTATCCGGCTCGAGGTGCATAATGAGGTGAAACGAAAGTATGGTTTCGAACAACTCGTCTTTAAATGGTGTTTGCAATGCACTTCCCTCAAAAAGCTCACATTCGGGGTGTTTCTTTCGTGCTTCACGAAGCATCTGCGGACTGATGTCGACACCGTATTTGGCAAATTCCAAGAAACGTCCTGTACCACAAGCCAAATCGAGGGTTTTATCTTTGGGGTTGTCTGCTAGTAATTTGCGGATAATCTTTTTTTCCTGCCTATCGATATATTGCCCGTATGTATTGTCGAAACGGTCTTTGTCGTATTCGCCCGCCAAGTCGTTGTAATATTCTTTGATAATCTCTTGTTGCATGTTGTTATGTGGCTTTATAGATCACTTTTCCATCGGTTTTATGTACCCTACCGGTTTGTGTGTGGCTATTTTATCAATAGCTTTTTGCTTTTTAGCTAATTCTGATAAAGCGATATATATTTCATCGAAGGTGTTTTGGTTGTCTTCACTCAAGTCATTTATTATTCTTAAATTTTCTTCGCTTTGTTCCTCCAATGCTTTTATATGTCGCCACAATTCGGTTATTTCTTTAGATGCTTCGGCTTGTTGCGATAAATAATTTCTTATGGTAACAAAGGCTCTCATAATACTGATATTAACCTCTATTGCTACATCACTATTCAGCAAGCCCGATAACATGGCAACACCCTGTTCCGAAAAAGCATAGGGCAATTTTCGTGTACCTCCCCAACTTGAAGTCACAATGTGTGACTTCAAGTTTTCCCATTCTTCTTTTGTCAGTTGAAACATGAAATCATTTGGGAATCGCTTTATATTACGTTTTACCGATTGATTTAATACCTTTGTTTCTACACGGTACATTTCAGCTAAGTCGAAATCAAGCATAATCTTTGTGCCTCTTATCTCGTATATTTTACTTTGTATAATCGCTAATTCCATATTGGTATTATTCCCTTATAATTCCTTTCTCTTTCACATTTACTTTCTCCATTCTCTTTTAGTCATGTATCTCGGTGATTTCTTTAATACCACCTCTGTTAAACAATAACCTGAACTTGCGGAAATACAGGTTTTCGTGTCCCTGGCACCGCAGTATAAAGTGCAGAGCGTATACCTTTTCGCTCGTCATTTTCAGGTAACCGTCCTGCTCGTCGGGAACGTAGATGGGTATAAACTCGTTGTCCATTTTTTGTATAAAATGGGTTAGATTAAATCGTGTAATATCGTTGATACCCACAAACTGATAGCCTTTGTACTGTTTTATTGCGGATGCAGACAGATTTACCAGTTTTCGGTAAAGAATAATCTGCTCGTTATAAATTTTGCTTTCGGCTTCCACCAAGGGCGACCTTTTGCGCATGCTCATTATTTCGGCAGGCACTTTCGATTCGGGAGCGAAGTCAAAAGCCTCCTTTGTCCAGCCTATTTTTTTGTTTTGAATTTCGAGTTCACGCTTAGTATCGAAATACTTTTTGCCGAGTTGAGTGCTGAAATAGTATCTCATCAAGTCCTTTATTCGGTCTTTAAAAACATAACTTATTACGAGGGCAAAAAATAGAGGGGTTGTAAAATTGCCGTAATGCAATTGTGCCGAAAACGATACTACGGTAGCAAAAATCATCGAAGTAGCGGCGGCTAATCCGTAATAAAACTGTTCTGCCAAAGCACCGTCTTTCGTCTTTTTGGTATAGAGAAATAGATCGCTTTCTATGAATTTTTTGAGGATTCCCCTCCTCATTACTACCAAATAATTGTTCGACGGATCGGTGGTATCCAGTAACGAGTAGCCTTTTTCTTTTTTATACTGATTTTCTGTGATAACCAGCTGTAAAAGAGGTTTTTTTATGATTGTATATACCTGCTTGTTTTCTAAACCTCGCATCATTCGGTAAGTTTGTTGCTGAATGATGTTCCCGATAAAATCGTCACCGAACATAAAGTACTGACGTTGGTCTTCGGTTGCTGACGGGTGGTCTATAATGTGTCTCAATTGACGGTAGTGATGCGCAATAGCTGTCATGTCGTGAACGTATTCACGTACCAATTGCTCAATTTTGCTTTCGTCCTTTTGTTCTATAATGTAATATGCCCTGTCTCGGGAGGCGCTTTTGAAGATAGACGAAAACATCTTGATCTGAAACGTATAATCCGATATTTTTTCGAACGAAGTAGTATTACCGGTCAACAGATTCTCAAAAGCCTTTTGTAAGCGGCTTAGCGGACTGTTTTCGGAGGTGTAAATATCTTTCAGACCATAAATAGGGGTGATAAGTCGCACGTTAGACTGTGTGTCTTTATAAAAAACCTCCTTGAGATAGGTCGTCCTGTTTATATCCAAATTGTTGGGAACAAACATCCATGTATTGATACTGAACTCGTTGATATCATCTTCCTCCGATTTTCGGGTGGCTATGAATGAGATCTTGAATTCGAACGAAAATTTATCGTGTATCTTTACCTTTATGTCGATCATTCAGACTTCCAGTTTTTGTATGGATTTTTTATCAGTTGAGAGTTGTAATAACGCTTGTCGCCTGTTACCTCTTCGCCCAACCACGATGGTCTTTCGAATTCTTCGTCTTCGGAGTCTAATTCTATTTCGGCAACTACCAAGCCTTCGTTATCACCGTGAAACACGTCTACTTCGTAGGTGTGTTTTCCTGCTTTGATAAGGTAGCGTATCTTATCGATCACTCCCGGATCGCACAACTGCAATAATTCTTCGGCATCTTGCAGCGATATTTCTTTTTCCCATTCAAAACGGCTAACTCCTGCATCGGAGCTTCCGCCTTTTATGGTGATGTACCCTTTTCCTCCTTTGATGCGTATGCGTACACTTCGCCCTCCGGTGTTAGATGCCATGTAGCCTTGAACAACTCTGTCGGAATGATAAGCGTGCGATTTAAAATCACCTGCAATAAGAAATTTGCGTTCTATTTCGATATTGGGCATGATGCGATAGTTACGAGTTACGAGTTACGAGTTACAGGTTGCACAAGATTAAATTTCTTGTAACTCGTAACTTGTAACTCGTAACTAATTTACTGAATTATTTGCTTGATAGCTCCCATTTCGGGGAAGAATATCACTTTGATAGGTAGTTTATTGTCGTCAAACATTTTAGGTATAAGTACCTCCTGTTTACCGTATTGTACTACGTCAACATCTTTGTCTACCCATGTTTTGTTAGCAAATTTTACCTCCAAATCGGCTTTGGCAGGAATGTTGTATATGATGCCTTTGGCAAATTTTTCGTCCCATGCTTTTTGATCTTTCGGACTTAGCATAGGAGGTTCGCCGGCAGGTTCTTTGTTGGTGAGGGTAAGTGTAACGGGTGCTCCAGCCATATCGTCGGTGCCTACAAAACCGAGTTTCGACGAAAATCGGAATATTATGTCATTCTTTATATCCTTTATTGTGACCGGTATGGTATATGTTTTGCTGATATTTTCAGTAGTTTCGCTTCCTGTAAACATCGATGTAAGTGCTTTTTCTTGCAGATCGAGGCGTTCCATAACCAGTTTATAAGCATTACCGTCGGGGGGCATATTATCGGCTTCGCCCGTCAGAATATTGTTACGAGTTTCGCGAAGCGTAAATATCTGTTTCGAAATTAGTTCGGCTTGTTTAGCTTTAGAGCCTGCACGCAATGTTTCTTCCGATAGAAACGAGTTGGGATTAGGTAAGGGAGCCGTACTTTCGTTAACAGGCGAAGCTCCCAAATTGTCAGCCGGCGGAAACTGTGCATCGGTATTGATGGCGCATATTAAGCCGTCTTTTGTTAATGTTAGAAATGGTGCAGTTGTGCCGCTTTTGAATTCTACCAGATAGCTTTTTTCTTTATCAGGAACTGCTCCGGTGGTTGCTTTTATAGAGTTGACGGTGTATTCTGTCTCGCTTTCGGTGATAGGATTTGCAATATTGAGGTATCGTTCGGCATACTCATAAAATTCACCTGCTTTGCGGGTCGTTTTCACGGCATCGGCTTTAATTACTATTGTTGTTTTGGGTAAAGTGTACGCAACACCGTAGTCGTTGCTTTTTACGGCACTTATTTTTACTGTGTTTTGAGCCGGTAAAGCACTCACCAACAGCAATGATAATACTCCTATATAATATCGTTTCATGTCTTTATTTTCTGAATTTATACCAACTACAAATCTAATAAAATTATTTTAGGTGCGATAGGGTACTATTGTTTTTTGTTGTGTTCGTTGTAGGGGCGAAATATTTTTCGCCCACAATTTACGTAAAGCCATGCTTGCAAACGAATCCGAAAAAAAAGAGAACACTTATTACCATCATTCATCTAATTGTAGTACTTTTGTAAGCTTAAAAGTTTTAAGCATTCAATGTATGAAAAGCGTAAAAGTAAAGGATAAAGAATTTGATTTGTTTATCCCCGAAGCAGAAATATTGCAAGCCATAGATAAGGTAGCAGAGCAGATGAATGAAGATCTTGCAGGTAAAGATCCCCTCTTTGTGTGCGTGCTTAACGGGTCTTTTATGTTTGCTTCCGAATTGATGAAACGTGTAACCGTACCTGGTCAGATCTCGTTTGTGCGTATGGCATCGTATCAGGGAACCAAATCGACAGGCAAGATAAAAGAAATCTATGGACTCGAAGAAGATATACGAGATAGAACCGTTGTTATTATCGAAGATATAGTAGATACAGGACATACGATGTCGTTGATACTCGATCAGTTGGCATGCGACGAACCTAAAGAAATAAAAGTAGCCACTTTGCTTTTTAAACCCGAAGCGTTGAAAACCAATGTCAAAATAGACTATATTGCTTTGGAAATACCCAGCGATTTTATTGTTGGTTTTGGTTTGGACTATGACGGATATGGTCGTAATTTGGCTGATATATATAAAATAAAGTAGTTACGAGTTACAAGTTACTAGGCTTGTAACTCGTAACTCGTAACTCGTAACTAAAAAAAATAATAATGTTGAATATTGTAATTTTTGGAGCTCCCGGATCGGGAAAAGGCACACAAAGCACTAATTTGATAGAAAAGTATAAATTGGCTCACATTTCGACAGGAGATGTATTGCGTGCCGAAAAAGCAGCCGGAACCGAACTTGGTAAATTGGCTGATAGCTATATGTCTAAAGGTCAACTGATACCCGACGAGTTGATGATAGATATATTGGCTAGTGTTTTTGATCAAAAAACAAAAAAAGGCGAATGTAAAGGTGTTATTTTTGACGGCTTTCCGCGTACCATACCTCAAGGAACAGCATTGAATGAAATGTTGGAAAAAAGAGGACAACAAATATCGGCAGTTGTAAGTCTCGACGTTCCCGAAGAGGAACTGATTGAGCGTCTTTTGAATCGTGGAAAACTAACAGGTCGCAACGATGATAATTACGAAACTATAAAAGCTCGTTTGGATGTATATTACAATCAAACCACACCACTCAAAGAGCTTTATGAGAAAGACGGCAAATTGTATTCTGTAGAAGGAGTTGGTTCTGTAGAAGATATTTTTGCTCGTATTTCGACTGTGATTGATGGAGTAGAATAATAGTTACAAGTTACGAGTTACGAGAATTTCGTTGCCAATTATAACTTTTTTAGTGTGATTTTGGCGTAAGCATCTCTTGTAACTCGTAACTCGTAACTGAAATAACTTGTAACTAAATAAAAATGTCTGATACAAATTTCGTAGATTACGTAAAAATATACTGTCGCTCGGGAAAGGGTGGAAGAGGTTCTACTCACTTTCGACGCGAAAAATACATTCCGTTTGGAGGTCCCGACGGTGGCGATGGTGGCGATGGAGGACATATAATCCTGCGTGGCAATCGTAACTATTGGACATTATTGCACTTAAAATTTAAACGACACCTGCTTGCCGGACACGGTGGCGGAGGATCGGGCAAATTATGCTCCGGCAAAAAAGGCGAAACCGTCATTATAGACGTGCCTTGCGGAACTGTTGCCTATGATGCCGAAACGGGTGATTATCTGTGTGATATAACCGAAGACGGACAAGAAATTGTCTTATTGAAAGGTGGTAAGGGTGGACGTGGTAACAACCACTTCAAGACCCCTACCAATCAGGCACCACGTTATGCACAACCGGGCGAACCGTTTCAGGAACGCCGTATTGTATTGGAGCTGAAAGTACTTGCCGATGTTGGTTTAGTTGGATTTCCGAATGCCGGAAAATCTACTTTGCTTTCGGTGATAACAACTGCTAAGCCGAAGATTGCTAATTATGCGTTTACTACCCTCGAACCCAATTTGGGTATCGTAAGTTATCGTGACTCTCGCTCGTTTGTGATGGCGGATATTCCCGGTATTATAGAAGGTGCTAGTGATGGTAAAGGATTGGGACTTCGATTCTTACGACATATTGAGCGTAACTCGTTGTTGCTTTTCCTTATAGCTGCCGATGCCGATGATATACATGGAGAATACCGCATTTTGTTGAATGAATTAGCGAAATATAATCCCGAATTATTAGATAAACGCCGAGTGTTGGCAATCTCTAAAGCCGATATGTTGGATGAGGAATTGACAGAAGCATTGAGTGCCGATCTGCCCGAAATTCCGCATGTCTTTATTTCGTCTTTCACCAGTTTGAACTTGCAGAAATTGAAAGACTTACTGTGGACGGAACTTAATAAAGACGGCGAATATATTAAAGCAGCCGATAATGTGATTGTCCATCGAAAACTCGATATCAGAGCCATCGAATTAGATGAGGATGATGATTTTGACTTCGACGAAGGAGACGATTACGACGAAGAAGAGGAAGAATGGGATGAAGACGAAGATCCCAATTTCGATGCCGGCTTCTATTATAAGGATGGCGAAGACGATGATACGGTAAAATAAAGATTGTAACGATGTAGGGGCGTATTGCATACGCCCGAAACACATAATACATAATATGATTTAAAAATGGGCATATGCAATACGCCCCTACGGCTTGTAACTCGTAACTAATTACTTGTAACTGCTATATGGTAAACCATAAAACATATGCAAACTTATTGCAATTTGAGAGTCTTAATACTTATGACTCTCTTTTGCATTTTTCCACTACCATCGATGGTGGAGTAAGTTCCGGTGAATACTCATCCTTCAATTTGGGAATGTATTCGGGTGATGATTTGAATAATGTGGCTGAAAACAGAAATCGGTTGGCAACGATGCTAAATATACCGTTCGAAAATCTCATATTTCCGTACCAAACCCATGGCGATTCGGTTTGCATTATCGACAAGGAGTTTACATCCCTAAATAAAGAGGAACAACTACAACTATTGAATGGTGTAGATGCTCTGATAACTGATCAAGTAGGTGTTTGCATAGGAGTGGGTACAGCCGATTGTGTACCTATACTTATCTTTGATCCTATAAATAAAATTTTAGCAGCAATACATGCCGGATGGAGAGGTACGGTTGCAAAATTGGCAATAAAAGTAGTAGAAGAGTTGAAGACCCGATTCAACAGCGATCCTGCTGATCTTGTGGCAGGCATAGCTCCATCTATCTCTCCCGATTATTTTGAAGTAGGAGGTGAGGTTGTCGATCACTTTGCCAATTCGGGCTTTTTTGTCGATGAAATGGGCTATTATAACTTCGAAACCGGTAAATTTCATATCGATTTGTGGAATATAAATAAGCTGTTGTTAAATAGGGCAGGTATCCCTCTCGATCAGATTGAGGTTGCAGATCTTTGTACCTATTGTCATGCCGATCGCTTTTTTTCGGCTCGCAGGCAGGGTATTCAATCGGGTCGTATGATTACGGGTGGTGCTTTAATTGGTTTTAATTAGTATATTTTTCTATCAGTATTTCTGTAGCTTATACTCAACTTGAGCCCCAAGTACTTGCTGATATAGATTGGTTGAATTATTACCCATTCGGAGAACAGCAAGATTTGCGGGACCAAAAAAACCGTTTTGTTTTTATGTGGATGTCCGAATCACCGACATTTATTTCATCAAATAATATAATAACACGATTATGTCAACTACACCCCAATCCAAAGTCCGATTCGGCATTATTGGAACCAATTTTATTGTAGATACAGTATTAGAGGCAGCTCGGCTCGATCCCCGTTTTGAGCTTACTGCAATTTATTCGCGTACACAAGAATCTGCGGATGCTTTTGCTCAAAAGCACGGCATACCTCATACATTTGTATCATTGGAAGATATGGCGCAAAGTCCGTTGATTGATGCCGTGTATGTTGCTTCTCCCAATTTTTTGCATTCGTCGCAAAGTATTCAGTTTATGAAACAGGGCAAGCATGTATTGTGCGAAAAACCCTTTGCCTCAAATGCCGAGGAAGTTAAAGCTATGATTGCTGCCTCCAAAGAGTACAACGTTACCTTGATGGAGGCAATGAAGCCTACCCTCACCCCCAATTTCAAAGCAGTAATAGATAATTTGCCTGCTTTGGGAACAATCAGGCGTTATTTTGCCTGTTATTGCCAATATTCATCGAGATATGATAAGCTGAAAGAGGGTGTTGTTTTGAATGCTTTTAACCCTGCCTTTTCCAACGGAGCGGTTATGGATTTGGGTATATATACCATTTACCCGATGGTGGTTCTCTTTGGGCGACCCAAAAAGATCAGTGCAACCGGACTTTTGTTATCAACGGGTGCTGACGGACAGGGTGCCGTAAACTTCGAGTACGAAGGTATGAATGCTACCGTACTTTATTCTAAAATAGCAGATTCTCGCCTTTCCACCGAGATTCAGGGCGAAGAAGGCTTGATTTCTCTCGATAAAATAAATACTATTGGAAGTGTAAAGCACTATTCGAGGAAAGGGGAATGTGTGGAAATCGGACATTCTGATTCTACCAATGAATATTACTACGAAATTGCAGAGTTTATAAATCTTATCCAATCGGGAAACAGAGAATCGACTATAAACAGCCACCAAAACTCCTTAATTACGATAGAAATTATAGATGAAATACGAAGACAGATAGGGGTGGTTTTTCCTGCCGATATATAAACGTAAAGACAAAAAGACGCTATATTAGTTACAAGTAGAGAGGCGCAATTCGCCCCTACATCGAACCTCTTATAAATAACCTTTTTGATATGGTGGCTTTGCGTTTAAATAAGTCATCTGATCTGTTCTTAGCTTCGGATTATTTTTGTTATTTTTGTGTCGATCAAAAAAATAATCAAAAGAATTTATAAACTGATTAACATGGCAACTCCATCATTTAAGTATCAGGATACATTTCCTATGGGTAAAGATACTACCGAGTACTATCTGCTATCTAAAGATTATGTTTCTACCGCTACCTTCGAAGGTCAGGAAGTTTTGAAGGTTGCTCCCGAAGGATTAACTCTCTTGGCTCAACACGCATTTCATGATGTTGAATTTATGCTGCGTCCCGAGCATCAGGAGCAAGTAGCAAAAATATTATCCGATCCTCAAGCTAGCGATAATGATAAATTTGTAGCTCTTACTTTCCTGCGTAATGCCGAGATTTCGGCACGAGGTATTCTACCTTTCTGTCAAGATACCGGAACAGCCATTATTAGCGGTAAAAAGGGGCAAAATGTGTGGACAGGTTGCAACGATGAAGAGGCTTTGTCGAAAGGTGTATACAATACATTTGTGGAAGACAATTTGAGGTATTCGCAAAATGCTGCCCTTAATATGTACGATGAGATAAACACCGGTTGTAATCTACCGGCTCAAATAGATTTGTATGCCACTAAGGGCGATGAGTACAAGTTTCTGTTTATAGCCAAAGGTGGAGGTTCTGCCAACAAAACATATTTGTATCAGGAAACTAAAGCATTGCTTACTCCGGGAAAATTAGAGTCTTATCTGATCGAAAAAATGAAATCGTTGGGTACTGCCGCTTGCCCTCCTTACCATATTGCTTTTGCCATAGGCGGAACGTCAGCAGAAAGCAATTTGAAAACTGTAAAACTGGCTTCTACTAAATATTATGATCATTTACCAACTTCGGGTAACGAGGGTGGTCAGGCTTTCCGTGATCTCGAAATGGAGGCTAAATTATTAAAAGCGGCTCAAGAACTTGGTTTAGGTGCACAATTTGGCGGTAAGTATTTTGCTCACGATGTGCGTGTAATCCGTTTACCTCGTCACGGAGCTTCTTGCCCTGTGGGGATGGGAGTTTCTTGTTCGGCAGACCGTAATATCAAGGGAAAGATTAATAAAGAAGGTATTTGGTTAGAAAAAATGGAAGATAATCCGTCTAGCCTTATTCCTGCTGAGTTTCAACAGGCAGGTGAAGCAGGCGGCGTAAAAATCGACCTAAACCGTCCGATGTCCGAAATATTGGCAGAACTTAGTCAATATCCTGTATCAACACGCTTGTCACTTACAGGTACTATTATCGTGGGACGTGATATTGCACATGCCAAATTACAGGAACGTTTAGATAAGGGCGAAGGTATGCCTCAATACATTAAAGACCATCCGATTTATTATGCAGGACCTGCAAAAACACCCCAGGGATATGCTTGCGGTTCGATGGGACCTACTACTGCCGGTCGTATGGACTCGTATGTGGATGCTTTTCAAGCGGCAGGAGGTAGTCTTATTATGATTGCTAAAGGCAATCGCAGCCAGCAGGTAACGGATGCTTGCCACAAACATGGCGGTTTTTATTTGGGAAGTATTGGTGGACCTGCTGCCATATTAGCCCAAACTAATATCAAGAGCCTCGAGT
This sequence comes from Dysgonomonas sp., assembly GCA_031546965.1. Taxonomy (GTDB): domain Bacteria; phylum Bacteroidota; class Bacteroidia; order Bacteroidales; family Dysgonomonadaceae; genus Dysgonomonas_A. Next base: position 35,040 of record JAVBJR010000150.1, on the reverse strand, counting down.
GTGTGGAGTATCCCGAGTTGGGAATGGAAGCGATTTGGAAAATTGAAGTGGAAGATTTTCCTGCATTTATTCTTGTGGATGATAAAGGTAACGACTTTTTCAAACAATTGAAACCAAATACGGGTTGTCAGCCCCACCCAACCTCCCCAAAGGAGAGGAGCTAAAAAAATCCCCTCTCTGCAACTCCTCCCCTTTGGGGAGGCTGGGTGGGGTTCGAAAAAATTAACTATATTATAGGTAATCTTATTGAACGTTTTTTTTTGTAGGATGTTTAAAATATATAAATCTTTAATAGATGTATTTATGGAAGCCCGGAAAAGACGTAGAACGTTAACCATTGTTGGAGCTTGTCTGGCAATTTTTTCTTTATTCTTTTTCCTTCAAGTTGAGAGTATGAGAGATCAACTTGATATGGCGCAAGCAAGCCTCTACAGGTTACTAGGGATTCTGTCGATAGTTACAGGATCGGTATTTGTATTATTAGGTTCTCTTAAAGGTCATCACGAACATCATACCGAATAGTGTTTGTATGCCTGTCTATTATAAAATCTAAGAAATTATCCGATTGTGGGGTGAATAATTTCTTAGATTTTTTTTTGAAAACCAATCGCTAAAAATATATTTTATTCAAATCTGAATATAGTCATTTTAGACAGTTTTGAATACCACCCGGTACCACCCACTCCCATTTTATCGACTGTTATGACATCGTCAACATTACAACTTTCAATAGCAAACATGCAAGCCGAGGCTCCTGATGCAGCCGTAGCATCTATAGATGCTACCATAGTGCCATTTTTAAAAATACGTAAGTACCAACTTGATCCTATTGTAATGCCTCCACTGTGTGTGAAATTAATAAACACTTGATGTACCCCTGCCTTTTTCACTGTATATTTTGCAGGATCAGAGGGGCTGGTTCCCAAAGTCATAGCATTTTCAGGATCATAAACTTTAGTATCATACCAAATATTTCCCACAGTAAAAGTAGTGTTTGTTGTATTTGATTGCATCACACCAACCAATTGAGGGGCTACTACACTTGTTATTTGAACTACAGGTTGCCTCCACAGCGTTCCGTCATAAAAAGCAAATTGATTTCCGTTCGTATTATATACGATCATTCCTTTTTGAGGAGTAGGTATCGTTATTATATCGGCGCCATCAGACAGCGAAACATTGGGTATCCGGAAGCTTTTGTTGGTTGCTGCAACATCTAGGATAGCCGAAGCGTGTGGTGTAGTAGTTCCTATACCCATATTTCCTGCTGAGGTTATACGCATCCGTTCGGTATTATTGGTCTTTACCACCAAGTCTTTAGCATCGGTTGTTCCCAAATAATTAGTACCGGGTATAGTACCCGTATTTCCGGTAATAGACCAGTCGGCTGTGCTGACACCAGTGTTGAAAACTTGCCATAAACCACCATCAAAATAATAATATCCTATTTTGGTGACGTTGGTTGTCTTGGCGGTGACACTTCCCGAAATATCTGTAACATAAACAATCGTACCGGTTTGGTTGGCTGCATATTGTGTATCTTTACTACCAAGCTGAGTACGAGTCAAATGGGGGGCAATAATCCCTTCTGCAGTGGTGGCATCTGTCTTAGTAGAGGTCACATCCAATGTGGCACGTGGATTCTCGGTGTTGATTCCTATTTGTGAATAGACTACTGCCGTACTCAATAGACATGAAATAGTGAATGTAATTATTATTTTTTTCATAATATAATTAAAAATTTTCTGTGCATTATTAATTGGCGATCATTTCTTATGTTTGAGGGAAATAGTAAACATTAAAAAACTGAAAATGTGTTTTGTTGAAAAACTGTAGCGTGCAATCACTACACGCTACAAAACCAATTGCTAAAAATATAACTTATTCAAATCTGAATACAGTCATTTTAGAAAGTCCACCTCCCTTCCAACCTGTACCTGCACCTGCTCTATCAACTGTTATGATGTCTCCAACATTAAAGCTTTCAATGGCAAATACAACAGCCGAGGCTCCATCGGCTGCTGTTGCATCTATAGCTGCTATCGGGGTACCATTTTTAAAAATGCGTAAGTACCAACTTGCACCTATAGCCATAACATTTTGGTGTGAAAAATTAACAAACACTTGATGCACCCCTGCCTTTTTCACAGTATATTTTCCGGGATCAGATGAGCTGGTTCCCAAAGTCATTGCATTTTCAGGATCATGAACTTTAGTGTCATACCAAATATATCCTCCCGGTGCAGTACTGTTTATAGTATTTGATTGCATCACACCAACCAATTGAGGGGCTACTACTCCTACTACTGAAGTTATGGGTTGCCTCCATTGGGTTCCATCATAAAAAGCAAATTCATTTGCGGTTGTATTATATACAATCATTCCTTTTTGTGGGTCGGGTACTGTTGTTATATCGGTACTGTTAGTTAGCGCAACATTGGGTATTCGGATACTTTTATTGGTTGCCGAAACATCTAGGATAGCCGAAGCATTAGGTGTAGATGTCCCTATACCCATATTTCCTGCCGAACTTATGCGCATCCGTTCGGCATTATTGGTCTTTGCCACCAAGTCTTTCGCATCACTTGTTCCCAAATAATTAGTACCGGGTATTGTACCCGTATTTCCGGTAATAGACCAGTCGGCTGTGCTGACACCAGTGTTGAAAACTTGCCATAAAGTTCCATCGAAGTAATAATATCCAATTTTGGAGACATTGGTTGTTTTGGTGGTAATGGTTCCTGATATATCTGTAACATACACAATTGTTCCGATTTGGTTGGCTGCATATTGTGTATCTTTACTACCAAGCTGAGTACGAGTCAAACGGGGGGCAATAATCCCTTCGGCAGTAGAGGCATCTGTCTTTGTCGCGGTTACATCAAGAGTAGCCTTAGGATCCACGGTATTGATACCGACTTGTGAATAAATAGAATTCACACTAAAAGCGAATAGAAAAATTAGAACAGTTTTCATCTTTTTGAAAGTTTTATTTATAATATTCCTAGCAAAATACACTATAGACCTGATATATATTATTTCAACCTTTTCAAAGAGAAAAATGATACGGGTCCTCTACCGGTAGCTCCTTCGCTATAGGCATAAAGAGTACTGCTAGCACTAGTGCTTGCGACCCTAAATGAATAAGTATGCGAAGCCAGCAGATCAATCGCTGTAATAAGGGTATGGGTACCCAAAGTGTGATTAACTGAGAGAGCGTTTACCCGTGCAATCCAGTTGCCGGTTGGTGTTCCGGTTCCATTATTATCCCAAATACCCACTACAGGAGATCCACCAATTTCGCTTTTTAACAAAATATTTATGATTATCTGATAAGTTCCGTCTTTTGTGACACTAAAAGAATTGCCTGTAGCAGTACCGACAAACTTGCTTTCATTATCAATAATTTCAACGTCCAAATTACCGATTGCATGAATAGGAGGTTTTCCATCTATATAATTATTATCGAAATTATAATCGGCACTCATTAGTATTGTCATCTCTTGTGCTATTTCGAGTTTTCCATCAACGGCAATAACAGTTCCTACATCTTCAGGCACAATATTTACAGTCGGAAATACTCCTGTTTTTAGCGTTCCATCAGTACCCACAACTATAGGACGATCATTTTCAGAATTGCTTGCAGCAAGCCCTTCTATCTTTATCGGATTAGTTGCAGCTTTCAGATGCAATGCATTAGTAGGAGCTGGGGTACCAATACCCACATTTCCAGTGGCAGATACAGTCATACGCTCTGTGCCTGCTGTTTTCAACACCAAGTCTTGCGCATTGCTTGTACCAATATAGTTAGTAGCACGAGATGTATTGGCATTACCTGTCAACGACCAATCGTTGGGATTACTGCCACCTGAACTAGAGAATGGTTGCCATAAAATACCATCGAAGTAATGATATCCAATTTTGGAGACATTGATTGTTTTAGCGGTAGTAGTTCCCAAAATATCTGTAACATACACAATTGTTCCGATTTGGTTGGCTGCATATTGTGTATCTTTACTACCAAGCTGAGTACGAGTCAAACGGGGGGCAATAATCCCTTCGGCAGTAGAGGCATCTGTCTTTGTTGCGGTTACATCAAGAGTAGCCTTAGGATCTACGGTATTGATACCGACTTGTGAATAAATAGAATTCACGCAGAGGACGAATAGAAGTAGTAGAACTTGCTTCATTTTTTTATAAATTATTTAAATTTTTAAAATAAACAAAAGGACAAGTAGCTATCTTGTTATTTTTGTAGTAATTTAACAAAGATAGAGAGGCTTATCAGTAGTTGAAATATCAGTATTTCCCATTTATTTGTCTATATTTCATTGAAAGTGTTTTTTACACAGTATGTATTGTGTTGTTTTGTAGTTGATTAGATGGTTGTAATCTGCAAAATTATTGTAATGTGTTTATTGAGGATTCTTTGTTGTCTTCGTAGATTTTTTCCCAAAAGAGTAGAAACACAAAAGGCGGAATAATCCGCCTAAAATATCAATTAACCTACTCTCAAAGTAAAGGTAGTTATTTATCTGTTTTAAGGTAATTCAAATAAGTAGCCAAAAGTTATATTAGAACTATAATTATTGCCCTTTTTGTCGTCCCAAGGTTTTATCAGACCATATTGAAATGCGTATCCCATGTAAAGTTTGTAGACGATTACGCTGAATCCGATTTGAGGACCTACATCAAATCTCTTCTGATGCTCAAAAATATTCGGTCGGGTTCTTTCTCTTGTAGTAGGATCGTCAGCCCAGCATTTTCCGTGTAAACCGTATTTTAAGAATGGTCCGAAGTCCACTCCGAATGAGATTTCATCATCACCAAATCTACGAGATAGCATCAATGGTACTTCGAGGCTGTAGGTGTATGACGAATATGCAGGTTTGTACTTACTTACCGATCTAACACTTGTGTAACTGTATAAAGCGGATGGTTGAAAATACCATTCATCGTTTATTCGAGTGCTGTATATAGCTCCTACACTAAATCCGGGTCTGCTTCTTGCACTACCTGTACTTAAGGATGTGATATCGAAACTGCCTCTTAGTCCCAAATACGATTGCGAACTGGCGCTGCTGTATGCTAAAACGGATAATAAAATAACGATTATAGTCTTTTTCATTACTATGTATAATATATCAAGAGTTACAAAAATAATCAAATTTGAATGATGAATGTACGAAAACACATTAAATATTTTTATTTGTTATCCCCGTAGAGACGCAATGCTTGCGTCTAAAACATACAATGTGGATATGAAGACGCAAGCATTGCGTCACTACGGGGGGGATATTTTCACAATTGCAATAAAAAAAGGAAACCATTGTTCAATGATTTCCTTTTCTGTATTTTGTGTGGATATACCCTTAAATTGATAATATCTTTAAAGTATTCACCAAACTTTCGTTTACCGGTTTATTCTTTTTAATTGCTTTAGAGAATGGAACGTATACTATCTGATCGTTTTGAATACCGATCATTACATTACGTTGGTCGTCGAGCAAAGCCTCGATAGCTGCCGATCCCATTCGACTGGCAAGTATACGGTCTATTGCTGTTGGAGAACCTCCTCTTTGAAGGTGTCCCAAAATAGTTACACGTACATCGTACTGGGGGTATTCTTTTTTTACACGTTCCGACATTGCCAAGGCTCCTCCCGTGATGTCTCCTTCGGTGACAAGAACGAGGCTACTGTTTTTGCTTTTTCTGAATCCGTGCGAAATAAGTTCGCCCAACTGGTCGGTGTCGTTCATTCTTTCGGGGATAATAGCCGCTTCTGCTCCTGTTGCAATAGCACCGTTGAGAGCTAGGTAACCGCATTCGCGTCCCATTACTTCGATAAAGAAAAGGCGTTCGTGCGAACTGGCTGTGTCTCGTATTTTATCCACAGCTTCCATTATCGTATTCAGAGCAGTATCGTAACCGATGGTCATATCCGTTCCGTTCAAGTCATTGTCTATAGTACCGGGCAAGCCTACGATAGGGATGTTGTGTTCCTGGGCAAAAATGCGTGCACCTGTCAGAGACCCGTCTCCACCGATAACAATCAGTGCGTCAATACCTTCGCGTTGCATGGCTTCGTATGCTATTTGACGTCCTTCGACAGTCATAAACTCTTTGCAACGGGCTGTTTTGAGTATTGTACCGCCTTGCTGTATAATATTACTAACACTGTTGGTTCTAAAAGGGACTATCTCATCAAAAATAAGACCTCGGTACCCTCTCATGATACCTTTTACTTCGATGTTATTGTATATAGCAGTACGAGTGACAGCCCGAATTGCTGCATTCATACCCGGGGCATCGCCTCCCGAGCTCAAAACACCAATACATTTAATATTTGCCATAATTCTTAAAATAGTTACAGGTTACTTCGCCCTATGAGGCAGTTACGAGTTACGAGTAGAAAAACTGTTGACCGTTAACTGTTGACTGATAACTGACCCGATATTTGGTCGATTTTTTTCTCTACTTCCTCCATTTGCCATTTGGGCGTGGAGGTAGCTCCGCAAACACCTATCGAAAGTCCTTGTTTGATAACCGCCGGATCAATTTCGTCGGGCGAAGATACGAAATAAGAATTTTGGTTGTATTTTTTACACTCAGAAAAAAGCACTTTTCCGTTAGAACTTTTTTGTCCCGCTACAAAAAAGATGATATCGTGCTTGATTGCAAATTCTTTGATGTTAGGTATTCGGTTCGAAACCTGTCTGCAAATGGTATCAATGTATTCAAATTCGGCACCATTTTGCATTCTCGATTCTATGATATCGATAACTTCCCTAAACCCGTCGAGAGGTTTGGTGGTTTGAGAAAAGAGGCAAATGTTTTTCGAAAAATCCAGTTTGTCCAGCTCTTCCTTCTTCTCAATTACGATGGCTCGGGCATTGGTCTGACCCAGCAATCCGTTCACTTCGGCATGACCTTTTTCGCCATAGATCACTATTTGAGTATCATTATCTATTTCGGTATGATGTTTGTCCTTGATCCGTCGTTGCAAACGAAGCACTACGGGACATGAGGCATCAATAATTTCGATATTGTTTTTTTTAGCTATCTCATAAGTGCTGGGTGGTTCGCCATGTGCCCGAAGCAGTACCCTGGCATTTTTCAGTTCGGCAAACTGCTCGTGGTTGATGGTTTTTAATCCCAATTTTTCGAGGCGTTCGACCTCCAGATTATTGTGTACAATATCGCCTAGGCAGTATAGTATACCGCCTTTGTCTAATTCTTCTTCGGCTTTTTTGATGGCATTTACTACCCCAAAGCAGAAGCCCGATTTTGAATCAATTTCTATATTTGTATTCATTGTGATGTGATATGATTGAATTTGTCAAGAAGCCATTGCATCTGCTGCTCCTTGGTAAGTGTCGAATTGTCGAGCACCAAAGCATCTTCGGCTTGCGTCAAAGGACTTTCATCCCGGTGCTGATCAATGTAATCGCGTTGTTTTATATTATCCAAAACGTCGTCAAACGTTGTTTTAGTATCACCCTTAGCATGCAACTCGTCTAAACGGCGCTGTGCTCTAATGTGGGGACTTGCTGTTACGAAAAATTTTAGTTCGGCTTGCGGAAATACAACTGTACCTATATCTCTGCCATCCATCACTATGCCTTTCGCTTTACCCATTTCCTGTTGTTGTAGAACCATTGCTCTGCGTACAAAACCTACTGCACTTACATAGCTCACTTTGTTGGAAACCTCCATCGTGCGGATCTCCTGCTCTACATTTGCCCCATTGAGGTATGTTTCGGGGAGACCTGTTTGTTGATTCAATTTGAAACTGACGTGTATATCTTGGATGTGTTGAGCCAGTTTTTGGACGTTGAGTTGATCATTATCAAACAACCGGTTTTGTATACAATACAGGGTAATGGCTCTGTACATAGCCCCACTGTCGATATATATGTAACCTATTTGTTTAGCCAAATCTTTAGCCATTGTACTTTTTCCACACGACGAAAACCCGTCAATTGCAATTGTAATCATTTTCATATATGCTATATTTACAACAATAGTGTCTTTAAAATGTTCGTAGTTGTTTTTAGTAGTATATTTATTTAAACACAGAGTACACAAAGGCAAACACAGAGGTCACAAAGTTTACAACTTAACAACTCTGCCCCCAAGGGGGATTTGCTGCGACGCTGAAGAGCCTCTCCTTAGGGGAGGTTGGTGGGGCTAGAATTTAGATATATCGAAGCCTATACTTAAGTGGTAGGTAGCTGCAGATGGATGGTATTGACCCATCGAAAATCCGACATTGAATTTTTGAATGCGTAAGCCTGCTCCTGCAGTAAATCCGCCGAATTTGTTGCCACCCTCTAAAGCCATATCGTAGTGTACTTTGGGGTTAAAACCGACTCCTATCCAAAAGTTTTCGGAAGGTAGAATGTCTACTCCCCATACGGTATGTTTGAATGCTGTTTTGAGAAAATTGTCGTCACTGGTGTCTATGCCGTTAGCGTTGTTTACACGTGCAAAATCCCATTGAGTGAGGTATACTGCCGTAACCGAAAAGCGTATCGGGGCACTTTTGAGTCTCTTGCTCGCACCCAATTGTACGTCCCAAGGTAAGCCCACCCGTGTATCGTTGTACGACGATATTTGACTACCCATATTTTTGAGTACCAAGCCTGCCGAAAATTCACGGTCTTCGTTGTAGTAACTTAACCCTACATCAACACCGAGGGCAATAGAGGAGTATTCTTCGTAGTTGGATGATATGAATTTTGCCGTCACTCCACCTCTCAACCTGTTGGTAAGCATGTGGCTGTATACTCCGTTTACAACGATATCTTTGGCTGAAAAGTCTCCGGTCACCTCGTTATTCTCGGTTGTTCCTTTAAAATTGCCATAATCCAGATAATTAACCCCTACGGCAAACGAATTATATTCGCGGATAGATTTTCCGAAAATGGCACTTCCCACTTTTATACCGGATACGTAAGATAAGAAATTGGCATTGGCATTCATATTCATCTCGCGACCCAGTGCTGCCGGATTGAGAAATACGAGCGAAACATCGTTTTCGATAGCCGAAATATTGGTTCCTCCCAACGCATCTGCACGAACAGAGGTGGGTAGTTCCAAAAATCGGAATACCTTTTCTCCTTCTTGTGCCGAAGCCCGAAAGACTATTATTGTACAAATAATACTTGCTATGCAAGCTGTTATCTTATTCATGCACTATTCTGCTTATTCTTTGCAAAGATAATTTTATTCTTTTGATTATGCAGGTACTGTTTCAATTTTATATATATAACAACCGTAGGGGTGTATTGCATACGCCCGATCTACTTGTATTCTAGGGAAGATGGTCGATCGGTAGGGGCAGACCTATGCGTCTGCCCCTACCTGGTGCAAATTCCAAGAGGATATACCGGGCGTATGCAATACGCCCCTACCAGCATGCCTTAAGCAGGTATATTTTTTGATGCGTTTGCCTTAAAAAATATTCTTAATTCCATATTTATTGGGATAATTTATACCTTTGTTCCGGTACAAATTTATTCATAATATATTTTGAACTTAGAATTATTTATAGCCCGAAAAATATACTTTGGTGGAGGCATAAAGCAGAGGGTCTCTTCGCCGGCTATTAAAATAGCGGTGGCGGGCATCGCCTTGGGCTTGGCTGCCATGCTGCTATCGGTATGTATAGTGGTTGGTTTCAAGAAAGAGATACGTGACAAGGTCATCGGTTTTGGATCGCATATCCAGATAAGCAATTTTGGCAATAATATGTCGTACGAGGTTAGCCCGGTTCGTATGACCGATAGTCTGACCGTAGCTTTGGAGAATAATCAGGAGATAAAGCACATCGAAACTTTTGCAAATATTCCGGGTATTATTAAGACTGATACCGAGTTTCAAGGAGTGGTGCTAAAGGGGGTAGGAGCCGATTATGATTGGACTTTTTTCAAGCAAAATATGTTGGAAGGCGATATCCTCCATAAATCGGATACATCGACCGTTAATCAAACTATTATATCGAAATACATTGCCGACAGATTGCAGCTGAAGTTGGGCGATAGTTTTGTTGCCTATTTTATACAAGATCCTATTAAAGCCCGCAAGTTTGAGATAACGGGTATATACAGTACCAATTTTGAGGATTACGACAAGCTTTTTATTGTTACCGATATCAGTTTGGTGCAACGCCTCAATGGTTGGGGCAATAATCAGGTGAGCGGTATAGAGCTAACGGTAAAGGATTACAGCCGATTGTCGCAAATAAAAAACGATTTGTTTTATGACATGGCAGGTGCTCATGACGGAGACGGAAAATCGCTGTTTACCCGTTCGATCGAAGAGATGAACCCCATGATTTTTAGCTGGTTGAGTCTCTTGGATATGAATGTTTGGGTAATAATCATACTTATGCTTGCCGTATCGGGCTTTACGATGATATCGGGCTTGCTGATTATTATTCTCGAACGTACCAATATGATAGGTATACTCAAGGCACTGGGGGCAGGCAATTTCAGAATACAAAAGGTATTTCTTTATATATCGTCATTCCTTATACTTAAAGGTATGTTGTGGGGCAATATTATCGCTTTGGCTATATGTATACTGCAAAAGTGTTTTGGAATAATCAAGCTCGATCCTGCAACGTATTATGTATCCGAAATGCCTGTCGATCTTAATCCTCTGTATATTATACTGATAAATATTGGTGCATTGGTTATTTCGCTGGCTATGATGATAGGACCTTCTTATCTGATTGCCCGTATATCGCCGGCTAAGTCTATCAAGTATGAATAATTCGGAATATTCAGATCAAATATCATAGGGATGAAATTTTACTCTCATATAGATGATATTCGTTTGAAAATGAATAACGCGGGCTCTGCAAACGAACCCTTTTTATTTGGTATCAATTACGAAATGTCGGAAGGTTTTTTTGTGACCGATCCCTTATCTCAAGCCGACTTGTTGTTTCAAATAAATGGAACAGGTAATAAACTTGTATATGAGGTAGATAACATGCAATCTGATCTTCGAATACATCCTATTTCCTATGCCCAATATCAACATAAATTCGATACCATACATAAGGGGTTGAGGCGAGGCGACTCGTTTTTGACCAACCTCACGGTAAAAACGCCTATCGAAACCAATCTCTCGTTGCTCGATATCTTTAATAGGAGTAAAGCCCCTTATCAATTGTATTTGCCTGACAGGTTTGTATGCTTTTCGCCCGAACGTTTTGTGCAAATTGCAAACGAGTGCATATCGTCAAATCCCATGAAAGGTACTATTGATGCTTCTGTGGAGAATGCCGAGCAAGTGATTTTGACTGATTTTAAGGAAACTGCCGAGCATAATACTATCGTAGATCTTATTCGCAACGATTTGAGTATGGTTGCCCACAATGTACGAGTAGAAAGGTTTAGGTATATAGACCGTATAAAGAGCCGCAGCAAAGAGATATTGCAGGTGAGTTCCGAAATTGCAGGAGATTTAGAGACCGATTATCATTCGCATCTGGGAGATATCATTTTTAAACTACTGCCTGCCGGATCTATTTCGGGAGCACCCAAAGCGGCAACCGTCCGTTTGATACGATCGGCAGAAGGAGAGGGTAGAGGATATTATACCGGTATCTTTGGATATTACGATGGTACGAACTTCGATTCGGCAGTGCTGATTCGCTTTATAGAGCAAAACGGCAATCAAATGTATTTTAGAAGTGGCGGTGGAATTACTGCCTACAGCAAATGCGAGGATGAATATCAAGAGGTGTTGAATAAAATATATTTTCCGTTTATATGAGTCAGCCTATGTTTATAGAAACCATAAAAGTAAAGGACGGTGTTTTTTATAATCTTCCTTTGCATTTTGCCCGATTAGAAAAAACCGCTATTCATTTTTTCGGCATAGCTCCCTCCTTGAAATTATCGGGTGATATGATTCCCGACGAATTGAGAAGCGGACTGGTAAAATGCCGTGTAACTTATTCGTCCCGAATACTATCAGTGGAGTTTGAGCCTTATGTTTTTAGGAAGATATCGAGCCTTGCACTTGTTGAAGACAATACTATTGACTATACCTATAAGACTTTAAACAGGCACTTGCTTAATACTCTTTATTCGCATCGGGGAAACTGCGACGATATTCTAATCGTCAGAAATGGTTTGATAACTGACACCTCTTATGCTAATGTTGTATTCGAAAATCCGCAAGGATTGTTTACACCACAAAGCTGTCTGTTGGCAGGCACCAAACGTCAATATCTCTTAAAGAAGGGGGTTGTTCAAGAGTTAAATATTACGAAAGATAATATAGCGTCGTTCTCTAAACTCTATTTGATAAATGCCATGATTGATTTGGAAGACGAGGTTTGTGTTTCTCTTTGCACACTCTGTGTTAATAAATAATTTCAAAGGCTGGGTACAAAAAACACAATTATTAGGTACGCTATAGAACTTAACAACCCGAGACACACACGGGGGAGACGCGTTTTTCCAAATATAAAAAATACGAAATATTGGTTATTTAAAAAATATACTTACCTTTGTCCTGTAAAAATAACTCTTTACTCAAAAAAATGACAATACAATTAACAAACATATTTACCAATAATGCCCTAAACTTTAACAGTTTAGATTTTTTTATGTGCGTTTAAATATTATAGAGAGAGAGAGAGAGAGAGAGAGAGAGAGAGAGAGTAAACTAACCAGTTTACAGGCGAACTTAATAAAATTTTTTAGGCGGTCTTATCGGCTTTTTTTTCAAATGCGTCATTCCGACACATTTGCTTTGCTATACAAAAATTCCCTCAATTATAATTCATGTTGTGTCCATAAGGTATCTGGAGCAGATAGTTTGTGTTGTCATTGTTGTCGTTTAAAATCTGCATTGACCAACTTTTTATTTTTGGCACAACTTTTCGCAGTAGTGTGCAGTGATTGCATGCTACTGTTTTTCTCTAAAATTTTTAATGTTAGCTGTAGTACATTTTTTTTGAAAAAATCGGTGAATGCAGGTAATAACCTAACTCCGAAAAATTGGTATAGGAAGTTTTTCACTGTGTACAAAAAAAGTTTATGCTTGTTTTTATTGCTTTTGTTTCCTTTGGTTTTGTGCGCCCAACTTTTTGTAGCACAAGGTACAACACTAACAGTAAAGAATAATGCCCTTATTTATCAAAAAGATTCTACAGCTGTTTTCACTGAGAATAGAAAAAGTGCAACAATCTATATTGTAGACGGAACTTTGGTGAAAAACATAGAATCTGTTTCCGGAAAAGTAGTCTTTGTATCTGCAGGGATTTCCCGCAAAGCAGAACCTAATAATAAAAGCTACACACACCATAACAAGCAGAACATCGAATCCTCGCCAACAGTGTCTACCGGTAAAGTATCTTTCATAAAAGAACTTGCTGCCAAAGACTACTACATAAGAATGCAAGCAAGAAACGATGTTTCTCTCTCTTCGAGTAACTTGGTGATAAAACTAATAGCTGCTGGCTTTGGTAAAAATTCTGATATTATACCTTTACAAGGAACAGAAAAAATTAACAGACTTTACACAGATAATCAGATAAGAAAAAATAATAATAGATACTTTATAACCCGTTCGCCACCCTATAGGTAGTAGGCGAAAGCAGTAAAACAATTTCTATAAAGTTATCTAATTATTACTTTTTGTATTTTGGTATCAAAAAAAAATACTGATACAGATTAACAACAACATTTATGAATAAGAAGTTTTCATTATTATTATTTACTCTATTAACATCCTTGATAAGTTACTCGCAAGTGGGAATTAATACAGAGGCTCCTGATCCCGCAACTGTGCTAGATGTAACAAGTCTCAATAAAGGAATGTTGGCACCGAGAGTTGTATTAACGTCTGTGACTATGGACTTGGACGGCGATTCGTACCAACCCGCCGGATTATTGGTGTACAACGCCGGTGGCAATTTACCTGCAGGATATATGGTTTGGAATGGCACCGAATGGCGTAGTTTAAGTACATCAACAGCAGTTTCTCCCGATGCCGTCCTTAATTGCGGTCGGTCGGTTTTAGACCCCGAGCAGGTAATCAAGGCAGGAGTGCCTATTCTTGAAGGTACCGTAATAAAAATACCTTACACACTTGGAAATGGAGGTGTATATAAAGGGGTTACTCTCTCATCGGTAGGAAATCCGGGTGTGACGGCAAAACTAAACTCGGGGCAGCTCGAAAACGGTTCGGGATTTTTGTCTTTCTTTTTATCAGGAATGCCTGTAGCAGGACAAGATACGCCTGTTGGTGTTACTTTTGACATGACTCCATTTTATACGGAAAACCCTTCGATAGAGCAATCTTGTACCACTATAACCATAGGAACCGAAGTGAAAGCGAATATTTCGTCGGCAGCTGTTATTGATAACTTGAAAGCCACAAGTGAAGGAGGATTTAATATATACGCCGCACAAATAACCACACCCGACGGACGGTTCTCAATAAGAGCATACATTCTGTCACAAGCTGCCGGTGGTCTCACTTTTGGAACTGATTCCCCTTACGGTATGAATTTGCAGATCAGAAACAATACAACAAGTGATCTTGTCATTGCAGGGCAGTTTAACTGGCAATGGGGAGCCTCCAATGGTAACGGTGTAAATAATTTAGGTTTACAGCCCGGTAAATGGTCGGGTGATGGAGAGGCTAACCTAAGTGGAGATGTGACTGCTCCCGCATGGGCAAGTTATATGCAGGCAGGTGCAACAGCAATTGGGACTACGAGTACAACAAATAAAATAAATCCGGCTAAATTTGTTTATTGGGGTAATCCCGGTGTTTATGCGGGTAATCGCCCTGAAAGGAGAACTTATTCGTGGACTATCAATGATGGAAGTACAACAAAAACGGCATATTTTTTAACTTTCTCATCGTCAGCTATAGATCCTGGTCAAAATGCCAATCCGACAAACTGTCCGAATGGAATTTGTAATGGAACAAAAGTATTCTTGAAGATCGACCAAGTTGAGGCTCAATAATACGGGTACATTATATGCCTAAAACTTAAACAGGTTCTAAGGTAAATAAGCTCTTTTATATCCGCCGGTTCAGATAGCATCGGCGGATATATTTCTGTATTTTATATAATGATATAACACATTAAAAACCCAATATAAAGAAGGATTTAATCTGTGATAATCTCGTATGTGATTAAAAATCAATAATATTGATGATCTGTTTTCTGATAATTCTTTTTTTGCTTCGAAACTGCCGCGAACTTTTGCCTTGTAACTGATATTTAGTATTGGTATTGCTGATTTTTGTTGCGGACTTTTCCTTATATGTTATTCCGGCAATATAATATATTGAGTTCTATTTTTTCTTCACCGACCAACCGAAGCGACCTATCTTTTCAGTTAAAGCGTAATAAAAACCATGCGAATAGGCTATAATCCCCGATTTATCCAACTCGAACCGTCCTGTTTCGGGATCAATATACCGTTCGTCGGCTTTAACATTTACTACTTCTGCAACAAACATGTGGTGTGATCCTAAGGCGATGATTTCTTTTACCTTGCATTCTATCGAAAGGGGACATTCTTCGATAATGGGAGCTTTTACTATGGATGCTTTTCCGGCAGTAAGCTTCATTTCTTTGAACTTGTCAACATCCTTGCCCGATTTAACACCGCACCAGTCGGTTGCGTATGCCAAATCTTGGGTAGTAACATTAATGACAAACTCCATATTACGTTTGATAAGATCATACGAATGCCTCTCGGGACGTACCGAAATATAGCACATGGCAGGATTGGTACAAATAGTGCCCGTCCAACTTATCGTTATGATATTGTATTCGTCGGGGGTACTGCCGCAGCTCACCATTACGGCAGGCAGAGGATATACCATTGTACCCGGTTTCCAGTCTTGTTTTGTCATTGTTTTGGGAATTTAGTAAATGAGTAGATGAGTAAATAAGTATACTCGTTTACTATTTTTAGCAGTCGAACTGGTAAGACGCTTCGCCTACACACCTCACTATTTCGCTGTTTTTAGCTTTAGACGAAAGGAAAAGTACAAAGGTCTTTGCTTCATATTCGGTTGATGTATCAAATATAAAATCGGGTTTCCCATCTTCGTCCAAATCACCTATAAATACAATTTGCACATTGGTATTATTGAACTGCGGAATAGCTATCAGCAGTTGCTGTTGCTGTCCTACCGATAAGTAGAGCTTATAATTGGTGAGGTTTTCTTCCCAACAAGTAGTGCGTCCCCAGTCATCTTTATCAAATTGTTTATGTTCTTTGTCGGAGTTACCTTCGGCTCTTAGAGTGTAGTGTTCGCTGCCCCAATCGAAAGAATATTGGCTGTTTGTCCATACCGAAGTCTGCGTATGGTGGAGGGTTCTTAAGTGTAGATTTTTTGGATTTATGCCTTTAACGAAAAGCTCAATATTTTCGTTGTCACTCATCACATAAGTAGATGAGTCGCCTAAGCCTAAGCAATCATCCGGTTCTTTCTGTATTTTGAAGGCGGCTTTTTGAAGGTACGCATCCCTCGATAAACTGTCTAAATAGATTGCATACCATTCTTCCGAAAACATTTGCTTGTATTCCGAAGGCTCGGTTCCCCTGTACGGACCCGGTAAGAATATACTTATGCCCTCGTCGTTGTGAGGTATAGGCAGACGCAGAGTGTCGATAGGTGCATCTCCATCCGCTCTATTAGCGAGAGAAGTAGAATCGGTTGAGTTTACAGCCAAACTTTTGTCATTTGCAGCCGATTGCTTACAGGATGTACTTATAAAGATTATGCAAACAAGTACTATTGAAATATGTTTCATTTTTGTATTTTTTTATTCTTGAGTATCTTCCTCTACTTCTATTTTAAGCCCTTTAATAAGTAAAGGTAATCCTAATCCTTGTATAATGAGCATAAAAATAACTGTCATAACAGTCAGAAAAATAATACTGTCTCTTTGAGGAAGCAATTCTCCATTGGTCATATATACAGGCAGGGCAAGAGCCGTTGCCAACGATACGATGCCACGCATGCCCGACCAACTGATGATAAGTGCATCCTTCCAATTGAGAGGCTTTATATCCTTAATTCTGTTACTGTCTTTTTTTGAACCCCATCGGCGATGAGTAGTAGAATGTAGTTTGTCTCTATTAGCAGCCATAAATTTATCCAAATGGATTTTATGCCTGAATACTATGACAAAGCGGATAACCATAGCAATAATGAATATGGCAAATGCACTTATTACCAACGGCACTACGGTGTGTGGAGGTATATTTTGAAGAATGTGCGGAAACTCGAGTCCTATCAGTATAAAAATAAGTCCGCTTAGGATATAAGAGAGTATCTCCCATAATGATTTGATTCTCACTTGAGTATCTTTGGGTACAAAATCGAATTTGTTTGCATGACCTGCATTTATTAATCCTAAAGTTACCACAGCCAAAACACCCGATACATGTAAATCTTCGGCAAGAAAGTAAGCTACAAAAGGCAGTAAAAGGTTGAGGCTCATAAAGGCATTACTATCGAACTTTATCTTTTTTAATGTGAATAAAAAAGCATGAGCCAAAGCCATCCCTATAGCAAAACCACCGGCAATGGACAGTATAAAATCGAGTGTTGCACTTATGAATGAGAACGATCCGCCTATTGCCACAGCCACAGCTACCTTGTAAGCGGTAAGTGCCGAAGCATCGTTTGCAAGGCTTTCGCCTTCGAGAATTGTATTGGTACGGTGCGACAAGTGCAGGCTTTTGGTTATGCCCGCTGCCGCTGCCGCATCGGGAGGCGAAAGTATAGCTCCTATAACAAATGCCATAGACCATGTCATACCCGGTATACATAACCAGGCAACCCCTGCAATTGCAAACATGGTGATGAACACCAGCGATACTGCCATCATGGATATGGTTCTGAAATTTGTTTTAAATTCTTTGAACGATATATTAAAGGCGGCATCGTATAACAAAGGTGGCAAAAAGATAAGGAATATAACTTCGGGATTGATAGGTATAAACTCAAAGCCGGGTATAAAGCCTACTGCAACTCCTGCCGCCAAGAGTAGAATGGGGTAGGGTATTTTTATTTTAGGGGCAATAGATGACAGGGCTATAGTGATAGCCAAAAGAAATATAACAACACTGTAATGCTCCATATATTAGATGCACATTGATTTTTTGCAGGTAAGAAATGAATAAAAAATCCCTCCTAGATTTCTAAGAGGGATTCTTATATTTCGAAATAGAGTATTCAAAAAAGGTTGTACCCTTTTACTCTATTGTCAAGATAGTAACACCTTCGAGAACCGAGTCGCCGGGGTTTACGCTGATAGAAGTCACTTTACCTGCTTGAGGTGCATTGATGGCGTTTTCCATCTTCATAGCCTCAAGTACGGCAATTGTTTGACCTTTTTTCACCTCGTCGCCAACATTTACGTTGACAGCAACGATAATACCGGGTAGTGGCGATTTTACTGCTCCTGCACCACTTTTGGCAGGTGCTGTTGGTGCCGACACAGTAGCCGGTCTTTGAGGAGCAGGTGCTGCCGCAGTTGTTTTTGCAACCGGACGAGATGTAAGTGTAACCTCCTCTTCGTTGTTCACTAATTCGACCTCATAATTGCTTCCGTTTACTGCAACTTGGGCAATAGAGTTTTCTAATTTATTTACTGCAACTATATAGTCGTTACCGTTAATTCTATATATGAATTGTTTCATAATAAATTTCTCTAATTTTTATTTTCTTATTGGCATTTGAAGCATACTTGCGCTTCTGTCAACCCAAGGTAGATTATCTTGAGACTCGTGCTTAATGGTCAGAACATTACTTTCTACATCATGTTGATGCTGAAAATCGTATATTGCCATAGCTATAACAGCCAATACATCTGTGGGTATATTTTGATCGCTCATAATTTTTATTTTAGTTACAAGTTACTTTGCCCTGTTGGGCAGTTACAAGTTACAAGAGAAAACTGTTAACTGAAAACTGTTGACTGTTAACTGATTACAGAGGTAAGTTATCGTGCTTTTTAGCAGGATTTACCTGATGCTTTGTTCTCAATTGCTCTAATGCACGTATCACACGGAAACGAGTATTGCGTGGTTCGATAATATCGTCGATATAACCGTAACGAGCAGCATTGTAAGGGTTGCAGAACAATTTGTTGTACTCATCTTTTTTGGCTGCATAAGCTTCGGCTTGTTTTACAGGATCGGGATCGGCTTTAATTTCCTTAGCATACAATACCTCCACAGCACCATCGGCACCCATTACTGCAATTTCGGCAGTTGGCCAAGCGTAGTTAAGGTCGCCACGAAGTTGCTTACAGCTCATTACAATATGCGAACCTCCGTAAGATTTACGTAGAGTTACTGTTACTTTGGGTACAGTAGCTTCGCCGTAAGCATAAAGAAGTTTAGCACCGTGTACAATTACACCACCGTATTCTTGTGCAGTTCCGGGAAGGAATCCGGGAACGTCTACCAATGTTACGATAGGAATGTTGAAGGCATCGCAAAAACGCACAAAACGCGCTGCTTTACGAGATGCGTTGATATCAAGCACACCTGCCATGTATTTAGGTTGGTTGGCTACGATACCTACCGACTGTCCGTTGAAACGGGCAAAACCGATAATTATATTTTTAGCATAAGCCGAGTGTACTTCTAGGAACTCGCCATTGTCGATGATCGAACCGATTACTTCATACATATCGTATGCTTTGTTCGGATTATCGGGGATAATGTCGTTCAACAAATCGTCCATTCTGGCGATCGGATCATTACATTCTTTGCGAGGAGCTTCTTCTCTATTGTTTGAAGGAAGGAAACTTATCAGGTGACGGATCAATTCCAAACCATTGTCTTCATTTTCTACCGAAAAGTGTGCCACACCCGATTTGGTTGTGTGTATGCTTGCACCACCCAGTTCTTCTTGAGTAACATCTTCACCGGTAACAGTTTTTACAACTTTAGGTCCTGTAAGGAACATATAAGAAGTACCCTCTGTCATGATGTTGAAGTCGGTAAGAGCAGGAGAGTATACAGCACCTCCGGCACATGGTCCGAAAATTCCCGAAATTTGAGGTATTACCCCCGAAGCCAAGATATTGCGTTGAAAAATTTCGGCATATCCTGCCAATGCGTTGATACCTTCTTGAATACGAGCACCACCCGAATCGTTGATTCCGATACAAGGCGCACCCACTTTCATTGCCATATCCATTACTTTACAGATTTTCATTGCTAATGTTTCAGACAACGATCCTCCGATAACGGTAAAGTCTTGTGCAAAGATGTATACAAGGCGTCTGCCGATAGTTCCGCATCCGGTAACTACACCATCACCCAGGAACTTGGTTTTTTCCATTCCGAAGTTTGTACAACGGTGTTCTACAAACATGTCGAATTCTTCGAAACTACCTTCGTCTAATACAATAGCGATACGCTCGCGAGCGGTGTATTTTCCTTTTGCGTGTTGACCATCGATTTTTGATTGACCGCCTCCCAGGCGTGCTTTTTCTCGAAGTGCAATAAGCTCTTTTACTTTTTCAAGTTGGCTCATATTTTTATATTTTGATTCTTAATTTCTAATTATTTCAGCTATCAGTGTTGACTGTTAACTGATCATTGTTAACTGAAAAAGACCTTACATTATGGTAAAGCCTCTCTTGATTGTATATCTTATTTACTTGGATGTTCGCAGAATTCTGTTAGTACACTGCAAGTAGATTTTGGGTGAAGAAAAGCAATATTCAAACCTTCGGCGCCTGCGCGTGGGGCTTTGTCTATCAGTTGTACACCTTTGCTTTCGGCTTCTGCCAACGATGCGGCAACGCTATCAACTGCAAATGCAATGTGATGGATACCTTCTCCTTTTTTCTCGATAAATTTAGCGATAGTACTCTCGGGGCTTGTAGGCTCAAGCAGTTCTATTTTAGTTTGACCGACTTTGAAGAAAGCAGTTTTTACTTTTTGATCTTCTACTACCTCTATGTTGTAGCATTTTAAGCCTAACACTCCTTCGTAGTAAGGAAGGCTTTCTTCGATACTTTTTACAGCAATACCAAGATGTTCGATGTGCGAAATATTCATGATCTTTTATAAAAAAGTTAGTAATTTTTGATTGCTACAAAATTAGCAATATTAATTAGAACCTAAAGAATATTTTGGCATAAAAACGAAAGAGTTGCAAGTTATAGGATTGCTATTTTTCGGATGTACATAAAAAGAAAAAGGCTGTCATCCCGACAACCAATCTTCATTGTTAACCTTAAAATCTAATACCATGAAAAACACAGTTCAAATATAAGCGGTTATTGCATGAAGAACAAACATTTTGATGTTAAATTAGAATGTTTAACGAAAATGTGGTAATTGATTGTTTTGGTGTTATTTTTTTAATGTTTATTTAAGAATATCGTAGTGTTGTTACGGTTATATTATGACCGAACTACTGTTTGAGGTCTTGAGTGGCTATAAAAAGAAAAAGGTTGTCATCCCGACAACCAATCTTCATTGTTAACCTTAAAATCTAATACCATGAAAAACACAGTTCAAATATAGGTGGTTATTGTATAAAATGCAAGCATTTTGATGTTAAATGAGATTGTTTAACAAAAATATGGTAATTGAATAGTTGTTCGATGTTTTTTTAATGTTTATTTGAAGAATGCAACAGTATTGTTACGGCTACATTATGACCGAAGTGCTGTCTCAAGCCTTGAGTGGCTATAAAGCAAAAAAAGGTTGTCATCCCGACAACCAATCTTCATTGTTAACCTTAAAATCTAATACCATGAAAAACACAGTTCAAAGATAGGCGGTTCTTTGTTAAAAAACAACCAATTTTATGTTATATAGCATACTTTAACGAATTTATAACATTAAGGTGTATTTCTGACACAATTTTAGTATTTGATAAAGATTATGTACCTTTCGTATCCCAAAATAGGAGGGTAGGAAACAGGGCAAATGTATGAAAACTGTTCATTTCTATTATAGAAGACCGTAGGGGCTGGGCTCTGCCCGCCCCGCAAGTTCTGGGCGTGGGCCGGCCAGACCCCAGCCCCTACAGTATGTTGAGACACAAGGACATTTTTGATTGCGTCTCTACACGGTGTTGTATCTGTTTTGAAAAACTTAATTAAAGAGAATGAAATCTTTTGATAAAAAAGTATTGGCTAAATATATTTTTATTGCTGTAGCTATTGCCATTGCAATCGGTTTCCTTATTGTATCGAATGAAATGGCTGCCGATATGGCTAAGGACGAGCGTCAAAAGATGGAACTGTGGGCACAGGCTATTGATATGGCTGCAAATAACGACGGGGTGGATGAACTCGATTTGACGTTGAAAATATTGTCGAGCAACAAAACTATTCCCGTCATTTTATGCGACGAATCCAATAATGTACTGATGACAGCCAACTTGGATATCCCCAAGCACGATAGTATTGAATATCTGACCAATAAGGTAAAGTCTTTTAAGAAAGCCAATGCACCTATTGTGGTAGAGTCTCCCAATTTTAAGCAATATGTTTATTATGGCGATTCGTCTACCTTGCAGCATTTGCAATACTATCCATTTATTCAGATAGGGGTGATGACCTTTTTTATCTTGGTGTCGTTTCTCGCACTACTGAGTACCAAAAAAGCTGAACAGAACAAATTGTGGGTGGGATTATCTAAAGAAACAGCTCATCAATTGGGCACACCCATATCGTCGATGCTGGCATGGGTTGAATATTTGAAGAGTAAAACAACGGACGTATCTACCCTCAATGAGATGGAAAAGGATGTCATGCGATTGCAGGTTGTTGCCGACCGATTCTCTAAGATAGGTTCTACACCATCACCCGATATTAGGGAAGTGGGCGAGGAGATGATGCAATCGGTGGCTTATCTCGAAAAACGTATTTCGAAGAAGGTTAAATTCGAATTTGATATACCCGGTGAGCCTTTGTATGCAAAAATAAGTACTTCGTTGTTTAGTTGGGTGATCGAAAACCTCACCAAGAACGCGGTAGATGCTATGGAAGGGCAGGGGCATATTTTATTCAAACTTTCGCAACGCAATGGCTTTGTTTGTATCGATATAACCGATACCGGAAAGGGACTACCCAAGTCGATGTTCAAAAGAATATTTTCGCCCGGTTTTACAACTAAAGAACGTGGCTGGGGCTTAGGGCTGTCGCTAGCCAAGCGTATTATCGAAGATTATCACAAAGGACGCATCTATGTAAAAAGTTCGGAGATTGGTGTTGGTACTACTTTTAGGATTGAGTTGGTGAGGGTGTCAATTATCTAGCCTCTAAAATTCAGTTCTCCTTTTGATAAATTCTCATTAGACCGATAAAAAAATATCCCAGCATGTAGTGGCGAAAAATTTTTCGCCCATTAACTTGTCGGGCATATGTAATACGCCCCTACAGTTTTTGATAATAAAACAAATCAGTTTTTACGCGTTTTCCCTATTACTAGAACCCCTACAGTTGATATAGTTATTATCTATAAATGATAGTTTGCATATAAATAAAAACTATATACCTTTGTGCCATAATAAATGAAATTTATCAACTTAATAATATAAAACATGGAACCAATTATCAATTCTCAATTAACCGAATTCAAAGTACAAGCTTATCACAATGGAGCTTTTAAAACAGTAAGCAACGAAGACGTAAAAGGAAAATGGGCTGTTTTCTTTTTCTATCCTGCCGATTTTACATTTGTTTGTCCTACCGAATTGGTGGATGTTGCAGACAAATACGATCAATTACAAGAAATGGGTGTAGAAGTATATTCGGTAAGCACCGATTCTCATTTTGTGCACAAAGCATGGCATGACGCATCGGAAACTATACGTAAAATAAAATATCCTATGTTAGCCGATCCTACAGGATTGTTGAGCCGTGCATTCGGTGTGATGATCGAATCGGAAGGAATGGCGTACAGAGGAACATTTTTGGTGAATCCCGAAGGACAAATCAAAATTGCAGAAATTCACGACAATGGCATCGGACGTAATGCTGATGAATTGCTTCGCAAAATAGAGGCTGCTCAATTTGTAGCCACTCACGTAGGAGAAGTTTGTCCTGCTAAATGGAAAAAAGGCGACGAGACTTTGAAGCCGAGCATTGACTTGGTGGGTAAGATCTAATTAAAGCAAACGAAGACCGGCAATCGTCGGTCTTGTTTTTTTCAGATATCATCCGCTTAAATAACTATTAGGTCGAAGACCATTTACCTGAAAATAAAAAATTACGATATGTTAGACTCTTCTTTAAAAGAACAATTACGAACTGTATTTGCAGACCTCAAGGCTCAATACACATTCGATATAGCGGTATCCAATCAGCACGAAAGCCGCACCGAATTACTCGAAATGTTGTCGGATGTAACCTCCTGTTCCGATAAGCTCTCCATTCAAGTGAACGAGGGAAATGGCTTGGAGTTTTCTATTCTGAAAGATGGCGAGAATACAGGCATCAAATTTCGTGGAATACCCAACGGACACGAGTTTACGTCGTTGCTATTAGCTATATTAAACAGCGATGGCAAAGGCAAGAATATTCCCGATGACTTTATCTCCGGTCGAGTAAAAGCTCTGAAAGGTACTATCAACTTGACGACTTATGTATCGCTCACATGTACCAATTGCCCCGACATAGTTCAGGCACTCAATGTAATGGCAGTACTCAATCCCCACATTTCTCACGAAATGGTAGACGGGGCTCTGAATCAGGAAGAGGTAGATGCCCTCAAATTGCAAGGCGTACCTGCTGTATTTGCAGATGGTAAATTGCTGCATGTAGGCAGAGGCGATTTTGGAGAATTATTATCGAAACTTGAGAATCAGTATGGATCTGACGATCAGAAGATAGAAACAGGCACAACCAAAAATTACGATGTAGTTGTAGTAGGAGGAGGTCCTGCCGGAGCAGCAGCAGCAATCTATTCGGCACGTAAAGGTTTGAGCGTGGCATTATTGGCAGAACGTATCGGCGGACAGGTAAAAGAAACCGTAGGTATAGAGAACCTTATTTCGGTACCCAAAACTACAGGCGAGGTACTTGCCAATAACCTAAAACTGCATGTAAAGGATTATGCTATCGATGTGTTGGAACACCGTTTGGTGGAAAAGGTTGAAAATGAGAATGGCAATAAAATAGTATATACCAATGTCGGTGAGCGATTAGTTACCCCTGCTTTGATTATTGCAACAGGTGCCAGTTGGCGTAAACTGAATGTGCCGGGCGAAACAGAATACATAGGCAAAGGCGTTGCTTTTTGCCCTCACTGCGACGGACCTTTCTACAAAGGAAAACATGCTGCCGTAGTAGGTGGTGGAAATTCGGGGATAGAAGCAGCCATCGATTTGGCTGGTATCTGTACCAAAGTAACCGTCTTTGAGTTTTTGGATGAATTGAAGGCTGATAAGGTACTTCAAGAGAAAGCCAAAAGCCTGCCCAATGTCGAAATTATCCTTAGTTCTCAAACTACCGAAGTGGTCGGAAATGGAGATAAGGTAACAGGCATCCGTGTAAAAGACCGTAAAACGGAACAAGAACGTGTTGTTGAATTAGACGGTATATTTGTTCAGATCGGGTTGGCAGCCAACAGCTCGGTATTCAAAGGGTTGGTGAGTACCAATCGTTTCGGAGAAATAGAAGTAGACAGTCATTGCCGTACCGATGTACCCGGCATTTATGCTGCGGGCGATGTAACCACCGTTCCTTACAAACAAATTATAATAG
The DNA here is from genome assembly GCA_031546965.1 of Dysgonomonas sp. Classification (GTDB taxonomy): domain Bacteria; phylum Bacteroidota; class Bacteroidia; order Bacteroidales; family Dysgonomonadaceae; genus Dysgonomonas_A. Next base: position 9,287 of record JAVBJR010000150.1, on the reverse strand, counting down.
CGATGGGAGAAGGTGCAAAAGCCTCTCTTTCGGCTTTTGAAGATCGTATCAGAGGGGTACTCTCCTAAATACAGAATCGAACAGGAATATTTAGAACACAGATTACACTGAAATAACAGAAAATATATTCTGTAGCATCTGTGTATTCTGTGTTCTGAATTTATACCCTTAGAAATTGAAATTATCGGGATCTGATCCTAAACGTAAATCTTTGTGCAAGGAGCTTATTTCTTTCACCTCTGCATAAGTTAATTGAAAATCGGTAATACTCAAGTTTTCGGCTTGCCTCTCGATATGTGTCGATTTTGGGATTACAATCACACCACGCTCCAAATTCCATCGAAGTACTACTTGAGCAGCACTTTTATCGTACCTTTTGGCTATCTCGGTAATTATGGGATTGGTAAGAATATCCGACTGACCTGCACCCAACGGTCCCCATGCTTGGGGATATATACCCTTTTCTTTGCAGTATCTGATGAGAGGTTCTTGGCTCAAATAGGGATAACATTCAATTTGGTTTACGGCAGGTACTATTTCGGCTTCGTTAAGCAAGTCATCTAAATGATGAGTGTGGTAATTGCTTACACCTATGGCTTTTACCTTTTCTGTTTGGTACAGTTCTTCCATCTTTTTCCAAACACTCACATAAGTACCCCTTACGGGCCAATGCACTAGATAGAGGTCAATGTATTCTGTTCCCAATCTTTTTAGGCTGGCATCCAAAGCCTCTTTTACCTTGCCCGAACGCTGATCGTCGTTCCAAAGCTTGGTTGTCAGGAATATTTCGTGACGCGAAACTCCCGAATCTTTAATTGCCTGACCCACTGCTTCTTCGTTTCCGTAAATCATAGCAGTATCTATATGTCTGTATCCAACAGATAATGCCGATTTCACGGTTTCGTATGCTACCTTGGCATCATTCACTCTAAATACACCGAGTCCTACTGCCGGTATTTTCACTCCATTATTTAATATAAATTCTTTCATATACGATTACTGTTAAGACCTATAAATATAACAATAATTATTTTCATTAGTTTATTATGCGGTCGATATTTTAGGGCAATACATAAAAAAATATCCTTGTGTTTGAGGATGCTGGTAGGGGCGAAAAATTTTTCGCTCATTAATTTGTTAGGCGTATAATCATACGCCCCTACAGTTGAATATATGTATATCAAAAAAGTGACAAAACATATAGTCTTTCTATCAAATACCCTATCGATGTATATAACGAGAGATGGTACTTTTGTTTTATCATAAGTTATTGTCCTTAAATTTAAAGTCTTATCAAATTAAGTAAATGAATACACATAACTTTTTTGCAGTTGATATAGGAGCATCAAGCGGACGTACGATACTCGGAACGTTGAACAACAGCATGCTGACGATTGAAGAACTCACTCGCTTTGCTAACCCTTTGATTGAGATAAACGGGCATTTTTATTGGAACTTGTTATCTCTTTATGAGTCGATTATAGAAGGTCTGAAGAAAGTAGCCCACCAAGGAATCAAGATATCTTCGATAGGAATTGATACTTGGGGAGTCGATTTTATGGCAATAGATAAGAATCGAGAAATCGTGGGGATGCCATACGCATATCGTGATCCTCATACGGCGACTGCTCCCGATAATTTCTTTCAACTCATTCCCTGTAAGGAGGTTTACGAAGCAACAGGAATCCAAATAATGAATTTCAATTCATTGTTTCAGTTTTTTACACTTCATAAAAATAAATCTACGCTGCTCAAAGAAGCCGATAAAATTATGTTTATGCCCGACGGATTATCTTATTTGCTTACAGGTGAGGTAGTCATGGAATACACTATAGCTTCTACAGCCCAAATATTGAATCCTTATAAAAAAGAGCTTGACTGCCGGTTACTCGAAAAAGTGGGCTTGGATAAAAGCCAATTCGGACGTTTTGTTTTACCGGGAACTGTAATCGGAAACCTGTCTCAATCGGTCTGCAAACAAACCGGAGTAGAACCTATACCTGTTGTAGCTGTTGCTGGACACGATACAGCATCGGCAGTAGCATCGGTACCTACCGACGATGTGTGCTTTGCTTATCTGAGTTCGGGCACATGGTCGTTGATGGGCATAGAGGTACAAGAGCCCATTATAAATGAACAAACATACCACCTTAATTTCACCAACGAGGGTGGGGTAGAGGGAACGATTCGTTTTCTCAAAAATATATGCGGAATGTGGTTGTTAGAGCAATGCCGCAAGGAGTGGGATTGTAATTTATCGTACACTCATTTGGTTGAGCAAGCTTCAAAAAGCGAGCCTTTTAAATATTTGGTGAACCCCGATGCCGAAGTATTTGCCAACCCAACTACAATGACAAGGGCAATAGTCGATTACTGTATCAATACAGGTCAGTCGGCACCTCAAACCATTGGCGAACACGTGCGCTGCATATTTGAGAGTTTGGCGTTGAGGTACAAACAGGTATTCGATCATTTGCAGGAGTTAGCCCCCTTCGATATTAAGAAATTACATGTAATAGGAGGTGGTTCGAAGAATAATTTATTGAATCAGTTTACTGCAAATGCCTTGAATGTTCCGATCGTGAGCGGACCGTCAGAAGCCACAGCCATAGGTAATATTATGTTGCAGGCAAAAGCTTTGGGGCTGGTAAGCAGTTTGTCGGATATGCGGAAAGTGATAAATAATTCGGTACATCCCGAGGTCTTCCTACCGCAGGATGTAGAGGTATGGAACAAAGCATTTTACAAATACCTAGAAATAAGTAACCAAAAATAAATAACCATGAAAAAAGAAGTATTAGTAGAAAAAGCATACGAAATCGCAAAAGAACGTTATGCCGCGGTAGGTGTTGATGCAGATAAAATTTTGACTAAAATACAAGAAGTTTCCATATCGCTTCATTGTTGGCAGACCGACGATGTGGGTGGTTTTGAGAACTTAGGAAATATAGGTGGAGGCGGTATTCAAGCTACGGGAAACTATCCCGGCAAAGCCCGTAATATAGATGAAGTACGTGCCGATATAGAGCAGGTTTTGACTCATGTAGGTGGAAATCATCGATTTAATATACATGCCATATATGGCGATTTTGGAGGTAAAACGGTCGACAGAGACCAAATTCTTCCCGAGCATTTTACAAGCTGGATGGATTGGGCTAAAGAAAAGAACCTGAAACTAGACTTCAATTCGAGTTCGTTCGGACATCCCAAAAGTGGAGATTTAACCCTTGCTAATCCCGATAATTCGATTCGTGAATTTTGGATCGAGCATACAAAACGCTCACGTGCCATTTCGGAGGCGATGGGTAAGTTTCAGAACGACCCGTGTATTATGAACTTGTGGATACACGATGGAAGCAAAGATATTACGGTAAACCGTTATAAATACCGCCAAATATTGGAGCAATCGTTAGACAATATATTCTCTACCGAATACAAAAACATGAAAGACTGCATCGAATCTAAACTATTTGGTATTGCATTAGAGAGCTATACGGTTGGTTCTCACGACTTTTATATGGGTTACGGGGTAAAGAACCAAAAGATGGTAACACTCGATACCGGTCACTTTCATCTGTCGGAAAGTGTAGCAGACAAAATCTCGTCATTATTGCTTTATACCCCCGAAATAATGCTTCATGTAAGCCGTCCGGTACGTTGGGATTCAGATCACGTAGCTATTTTGAATGACGAAACCATAGATCTTGCTAAAGAAATAGTAAGAGCCGATGCTTTGCAAAGAGTACATATCGGACTCGACTTTTTCGATGCCTCCATCAATCGTATAGGTGCTTATGTAATTGGTATCAGAGCCACTCAAAAAGCATTTCTTCAAGCGTTGCTTGAGCCGCTGCATACTCTTCGCCAATACGAATCGAAAGGGCAGTATTTCGAACGGCTTGCACTTCTTGAGGAATCTAAAAGTCTTCCTTGGAATGCGGTTTGGGATTATTTCTGCCTGAAAAATAATATTGCCATAGGCGAAGATTTTATCCCGATGGTTCAACAATACGAAAAGGATGTAACCTCTAAACGATGAATGCATTAATAGGTTTAATTATAATTGCGATAGGAAGTTTGGGGCAATCGAGTTCGTATGTTCCTATCAATAAGGTCAAAAATTGGTCTTGGGAAAACTTTTGGTTAGTACAAGGGGTGTTTGCCTGGCTGCTGTTTCCTTTCTTGGGAGCATTGTTGGCTGTAAACTTTGGATCGCTCATTGATGTTTACTTCATAGAATATACTGCTGCCTTGAAAACTATTTCCTACGGTGTCTTATGGGGCATCGGAGGCTTAACTTTCGGGTTGAGTATGCGTTATTTAGGTGTTGCTTTGGGTCAATCTATTGCTTTGGGAACTTGTTCGGCTTTTGGCACACTTATACCTGCCGTGCTTAGCGGCAACGACCTTTTGTCGGGCAACGGAATAATCTTGCTGATAAGTGTTTGCATTACATTAGCGGGCATTGCAACAATTGGGTATGCCGGATCTTTGAGATCGAAAGACATGACCGAAGAAGAAAAGAAGAATGCAGTAAAAGACTTTGCCTTGAAGAAAGGATTGCTGGTAGCCCTTTTAGCAGGGGTGATGAGTGCCTGTTTCAGCTTGGGACTGAATGCCGGAGAGCCTATTCAGCAAAGAGTTTTGATGCTTGGATCAAACTCATTTTTTGCTCAAAACCCGGTAACCCTGTTGGTTACAATCGGAGGTTTTATTACTAATTTTGTATATTGCGTACGGCAAAATGAAAAGAATAGAACTTCGGGGCAAATATTTTCTACTCCTTCGGGGTTATTGGTTCGAAATATCTTATTTTGTGCCTTAGCAGGTATATTATGGTACTCTCAGTTTTTTGCTTTGGGAATGGGCAAAAGCTTTTTTGAGCCGGGCAGTATTATGATTGCCTTTTCGTGGAGTATACTCATGTCACTCAATGTGATATGCAGTAATATTTGGGGCATTGTACTGAAAGAATGGAAAGGCGCAAGTGCCAAAACAATTGTGATACTTGTATTGGGTATGGCTATACTTATATTCTCGCTGGTATTACCCAATTTGTAGGAGGCAATGTGTAGGGGTGTATAATTTGCCCCGTATAACAGCGGGTGAAAGATTTTTCACCTCTACAGGGAAAATAATTAAAATTAAAAAATCAAATGAAATCAATATTAGAAAATCGTCCTGAACTATCAAAAAAAATATGGGAAGTTGCCGAAGTAGCAGGTTACCTTTGGCAAAAAGGATGGGCTGAACGTAATGGCGGTAACATCACCATCAATATCACCGACTTGGTTGATGATGAAATCAGAAACCTGAAACCCATTAGCGAAAGGTTTGAGATTGGCAAAGTCCTCCCCAACTTAAAAGGCTGTTACTTCTTTTGCAAGGGAACTAATATGCGTATGCGCGATTTGGCTCGCTACCCGATGGAAAACGGTGCAGTGATCCGTATTGGGGACGATTGCAGCAGCTATGTAATTATAGCAGACAATCCGGTTCGTCCCACGTCAGAGCTGCCGTCGCACTTGTCGATGCACGATTATATGATAAGTAGCGGCTCCAATTACAAGGCAGCTTTACATACGCATCCTATCGATTTGATAGCTATGACGCACAATCGGGCTTTCTTAGAAAAAGATAAACTTACTTATCTTCTTTGGAGTATGATTCCCGAGACTAGAGCATTTTGTCCCAAAGGTTTAGGTATTATTCCTTATACCATGCCCGGATCGGTTGAACTGGCGGAGGCTACCGTAAAAGAATTGCATGACTACGATGTAGTGATGTGGGAAAAACACGGTATATGCTCAGTCAGCGAAAACATAATGGAAGCATTCGACATGGTTGATACCCTTTCGAAATCGGCACAAATATACTTGACAGCCAAATCGATGGGCTTCGAACCCGAAGGCACTTCTATGGCAGATATGCAAGCGTTGAAAGAAGCTTTCAATTTACCTAAATAATATATCCCTGTGTCTGCATGCACTGTAGGGGCTGGGCGGTGCCCGGCCCTTGAATTTGCGGGCAGGGCAGAGCCCAGCCCCTACAGTCTTCGATAAAAATAAATCTGTTTTCATGTGTTTCCCCTAATACAGATATCTAAAATAACAGAATTCTGATAAAAAATTATACCTTTAAGAGTCTCATTCATTTTTTTTGAATTAGACTCTTAATCTTATATACCTATGACACGCCTGAACGACTTTGGTGTTAACTTCAAATACTTACTGGTTAGTGAGAGCGATAAGCAATTTGGCTTGTGGGTGAACACAGTAGGATTCCAACCCATCCAAAAGGGTGGGAAGTATCCTTTGACGAATCATCCGTCGGACTATTTTTTTAATACTGCCAAAGGAAGAGTTCTTCGCGAGTATCAATTGATCTATATAACTAAAGGTGAGGGTTTTTTCGAATCCGATTCTATCAAAAAAAGAAAAATAGAAAAAGGTTGTCTTATTATGCTTTTCCCCAATCAATGGCATACCTATAGTCCGCTTTCCGACAGTGGATGGAACGAATATTATATAGGATTTGAGGGTACTATTATGGATAATCTGGTTGAGGCTTCTTTTTTCACGAAAGAAAATCCGGTGTTAGAAGTTGGCTTTCAGGATAATTTGGTGAACCTTTTCACCCGAGCCATCGAAACAGCCAAAGACAACAAAATAGCTACCCAGCAATACTTGGCGGGAGTTGTGCTGCATATATTGGGCAAAGTATTGTCTGTATCAAAAAATAGAGTGACCGAGAACGCCGAAATCTATCAAAAGATAGAACGGGCTAAGATAATTATGTCCGAAAACATTTACAAAGATGTTGCTCCACAACAAATTGCCGAAAGGTTGAATGTTGGTTATTCGTGGTTTCGCAAGGTTTTTAAGAGTTACACAGGCTATGCCCCTACTCAATATATTCAAGAATTGAAGATCAATCAGGCAAAACATCTTCTGGCAGAAACGTCGCAGTCGGTCAAGGAAATAGCCTACAAACTGAATTATAATTCTGCGGAACATTTTTTTTCTATTTTCAAGAAAAAGACCGGATTTACACCCATTGCTTATCGCAATTATCAACGGGGGATAGGTTGATTTTTACGTTTGCCTTGATATAATTTCTTTTGCAAGTTCGATATACAAAAACTTTGCATATATTTAGGATTTCACAACAATAAGTCATAATTCAGATTTTACACTATGATATATATAGCCTTACCCGAAGACAAAATAAGAAGACTTTCTTTTTATTTAGCTATGGAAGAATACGTTGTACGTTTCTTGAATGAAGAAGAGTGCTTTTTTATGTGGCAGGTAAATCCCACCGTTATTTTCGGGCGAAACCAATTGATGGAGAATGAAGTAAATCTCGAATATGTAAAGAAACACAACATCGAAACCTATCGACGCAAATCGGGCGGAGGATGCGTTTATGCCGATTTCAGTAATATTATGTTTTCTTACGTCACCAAAGATTTCAACGTTGGTTTTACTTTCAATAAATACCTGCAAAGGGTAGCCCATACATTGCAGCAGTTGGGAATAAATGCGACTGCATCGGGGCGAAACGATATCACAATAGGCGAAAAAAAAGTTTCGGGAAATGCCTTTTATCGTGCCGCCGGAAAAAGTATAGTCCATGGAACCATGCTTTTTAATACCGATTTAGAAAAACTGGTCTTGTCGATAACCCCCAATAATGAGAAGTTAATTTCGAAAGGGATCGAATCGGTCAGAACACGGGTAACCAATCTGTCTGAACATTGTGATGTTGATATCGAAACATTTAAAACATTTGTAAGAACTCATCTTTGCGATAGTGAATATTTATTGACACCCGATGAAATTACCAAAATTGAAGAAATAGAAAACGAATATTTGAGCGAAGAATTTATTTTTGGCAATAATCCACGATATACCCTTATCAAAAAAGAGTATGGAACGGCAGGAGATATAGAAGTTCGTTTAGAGATAAAGAATAATATCATTAAGGACATCAATATTGTAGGAGATTATTTTTTGGTAGGAGATATTGGCAGTATATTTAAACTGCTAATAAATAACCGGTATGAAAGACAGCAAATAACTCAACAACTTGAAGATATAAAACTCGAAGACTATATTTTCAATCTTGATAAGAACCATTTTATTGACATATTGTTTAAAGAAGACATGCCATAAACGTAAATCACAGAATAAATATGGAAATCCTTAAAACCTGCTTACACGATAAACATCTCGCTTTAGGTGCTAAAATGATGCCTTTCGGCGGATTTGATATGCCCATAGAATATACTTCGATTGTTGAAGAACACAACGCTGTACGCCATGCTGCCGGCATTTTTGATGTCTCTCACATGGGCGAAATACTTATCGAGGGAGAAGACAGCGAACGATATATAAATCATATTTTCACCAACGATATTTCGGGAGGAACTATCGGTAAAATATTTTACGGAATGATGCTTTATCCGACAGGGGGTGTTGTAGACGATTTATTGGTATATAAAAAAGGTGATAAAGAATTTTTTCTGGTTGTAAATGCTTCTAATATTGCCAAAGATTACGATTGGATGGTCGAAAACAGCAAAGGTTATAATGTTGAGATTATCAATCAGTCTGATTATTATGGAGAGGTAGCGGTTCAAGGGTCTAAAGCTTTTGAAGCAATAGAAAAATATATAGGTATTCCTGTGAATGATCTTGAATTTTACACATTTAAAGAACTTCAATACGAGGGCGAAACTATCGTTGTATCTCGAACAGGATATACAGGCGAAGACGGCTTTGAACTCTATGGAAGTCACAAATTCATAAATAAAACTTGGGATTTACTTATTCAGTCTAAAGAGGTATTACCCTGCGGATTGGGATGTCGTGATACACTTCGTTTCGAGGTGGGGTTGCCTTTATATGGGCATGAGTTAGACTTCGATATTACACCTTTAGAAGCTGGTTTGGGTTCTTTTGTAAAACTTGACAAAGAAGAATTTATCGGAAAAGAAGCCATCGCCAAGCAAAAAGCTGAAGGTGTAAAACGTAAAATAGTAGGTATCGAATTAGTTGATAAAGCCATACCTCGCAATGGTTACGATGTAGAGGTAAACGGTCAGAAGATCGGTTATGTAACTACTGGCTACAATTCTATTTCGACAGGAAAAAGCGTTTGCCTTGCTTTAATTGATGCTGAATATGCTTCACTTGATACCGAAGTAGATATTCGTATTCGAAAAAAAGAATTTAAAGGGCAGGTGGTGAAGAAACGTTTTTACGAGAAACATTATAAAAAAT
>JAVBJR010000459.1:0-4383 GCA_031546965.1 Dysgonomonas sp. | reverse complement strand
TGACATCGATACGTGGGTCATGCAGGCAAATTTCCCAAGGGGCTATTCCAGCAGCATTTTTGTCATTACTCATCCATTTGTTGACCGATTTCAAATCTTTTTTCACTAAGATGCTCAGAATTGTGTTGCCATCCTTTCCTAAATTGGAACTACACTCCTATCTTTAAAACTTGCGGAGTTAGAATTCAAATGACCTTGATTACAGGCTTCAAGGTCAAGTGTGACGTCATTAACGGATGTCCGCCGGCGAATGGACCAACTTTGTTCATAGCCATCATCCACCTGCAATCACTATTTTTGACGTTATTTCCAATCAGGCAATACTTTTGGTTCACAGTGTATATATATATACAGGGTGAGTCACCTAACTTTTGGATGGTTGCTATGTGGCAAATGAATGCAAATAACAAAAACAAGCATGCGAACATGATGTACACGTTGGGGGACATCTGCTCATGTGCACTTTGAGGACTTTCGAACGCCCAATCAGTGCGTTCGAAAATGTAAAATTTTTAACTTGCAAGATAGGCAGGAAGTATGATTTAGGGAAATTATGCGCACATCTATCTGGTTCGGAAGGTGAAAAAATATTGGAAATATAATGAAATGGAGTGGAGATATCGTTGTTCGAAAACCTGCGCTGTGCCTGAATGTTGGCTGCACTGCAATACTATCTAATGTATGCAGTGAAATTTGCATAAAATTATGAAGGTGGCTTTCCCTGGGGGATATTTATGTAATGATTACGCAATTGGGCATTAAACTGAAATTTTGAACAGTAATGGGTGCCTACACAAATGAGGAGATGTGGGAAATGGTTGTGATATTTGGAGAATGCAACAGGAGTGCAGTTGCAGCAGCAAATGAATATGCACGCCGTTTCCCAAACAGCAGACATCCATCTAGGCAAATGATTGATCATGTAAATTAACGGTTTACAAGAAACAGGGACATTTATTTCACACCGTGCCAGAGTTAGAACAAGGACTGTGACAGCTGATGCTGCATGTGCAGCTGTGCTGGCTTTTTTCATACTAAATCCACATGCCGGCACCAGAGCTGCTGCTAGTGCTGCTGGATGTTCACAGTCTTCTATCATCCGTATTATGAGAAGATTCTACTACCATGCATATCACATACATTTACATCAAGGACTGCAACCTGGAGACCCAGAAAACCGTTTTGATTTCTGCAACTGGCTACTGAATGCTGTGGATGAAATACCGAACTTACTGCATACAACTTTGTTTACAGTTGAAGCCAAATTCTCTAGGGATGGCTGCGTTAATGTGCACAATGCTCACTTTTGGTCGCCTGTGAACCCACACTGGCTTCGTGAAAATGCCCACCAACATCAATGGAGCGTGAATGTTTGGTATGGCATGTACAACAACAAGGTGTTAGGTCCTGTGTTTTACAGTGGAACACTCAACGCCCAGCAGTACCTTACCATGCTGCAAAGCGAAGTGTCTGACAGCATTGGTGAACATGTCCCACTGAATGTAGTTGAGAGTTTGTGGTTCCAGCATGATGGGGCTCCACGACATTATGGATTGGCAGTTCGGTCATGGCAGGATACCACGTTTCCTCGGAGGTGGATAGGGCACGGTGGTCCTGTTCTCTGGCCACCACGTTCTCCAGATCTAAGCCCATTAGATTTTTTTCTTGTGGGGCTACATAAAGGCCTGTGTTTATGAAACTGAGCCGCAAGATGTTGAGGATCTGAAGCAACGGATAACAGTGACGTGCCATTCCGTCAGTGCCTGCATGATGGACAGGGTATGGGCAGATGTCATATCCCGGGCAAAGATATGCAATGCTATGGATGGCGAGCATTTTGAACATTTGCGTTAAATTATTTAATTTTTTGATATTTTGTTTGTTGCGATTTGTTTGCAACTTTATTTCATAGTTAACTGTCAGTAAATGACTGATTAGGCAATTTTGAATGAAGTGGTTTTATCTGCAATGCATGCGAAGTGTTGCTGTGTTGCCAACGTTCAGGCAAAGCGCGGTTTTTCGAACGTCGATATCTCCGCTCCATTTCATCGTATTTCCAATATTTTTTCACCATCCAAACCAGATAGATGTGTGCATAATTTCCCTAAATCATACTACCTGCCTACCTTGCAAGTTAAAAATTTTACATTTTCGAACGCCCTGATTAGGCGTTCGAAAGTCCTCAAAGTGCACATGAGCAGATGTCCCCCAACGTGTACATCATGTTCGCATGCTTGTTTTTTGATATTTGCATTCATTTGCCAACTACCAACCACACAATGGTTAGGTGACTCACCCTGTATATTGTTTACTAATTTTCACTGACATTTTATTACAGCTCTTAATTGCTTTCTTTATGCATGATTTTCCTTTGTGTAGCTTAAATTTCAGAGCACTTACCTCAAAAAACTATATCAGCTAATAAAACCTTTAAACAGAACTGTGTTCATGCAGATGCCTAAAATAATAGTTTAGTTCTGAAATTAAAGTTCTGGACTTTTCCTTGCATGGGAATATGCAAATATGTTTGTCTTTTGTTGTCCAAACAGCATATAGTACAAAAATAATGATACAGAATTTTTTCCAAGTTCGCTTGGAACAAACTCCACACATTGAACAGATTGCATTTTCGACTTCGTTATATGCGGAGTTGACTGTAGGTGAAGCACACTTAGAAGTGCATTATTGTGTGCAGTTTCCAAAGTACATAAGCAGCTAAACTGCCTTTGGCTAATATTGTTTTATTTGTCAATGCAAGTAAGTGGAGCAATAATGAAAAATGAAAACTGAAGTGGTTTTCACTTATCTAGGTTCCACAGTATTTGCATGCAGTATTTACAGGAAGGCAACACAAAAATTGATTGCCTGCTTACTGTAGGAGTTTAAAATACATGTCAATTCATATGGCTAACTAATATTCAACGCGTATTTGCTGACTTATGTCAGATTTTCTGGGAGTTTACACCCCACAGCCAATGAGGCATTGGCAGTTTTGAGATTGGTTGCACCGAGTGACGAATGGGAAGGGTCATTTTGTAAAACATTCTTTAACATATAGGTCATACAATATTATACATATTATCCCATGGGATAGATGGGAAAAAGCCAACTAAAGCTGCCCGGATTTTGACACAAAGATTATAGCTGAGAACATTAGCCATGTTTGCGACACAAAGTGACGTCTCCGTAGGTATGATCTGTAATAACAATCTTTTAATCCGGTGAAACCTAACTACATTGGAATCTGAATTCAATGGAAATATGATTATATATATCAGAAAAGATCTTCTAGTCTTAATTATGCCAATTGCGCACAAACAAATTGTAAACATGCACAGTCGTATTTAGGAATGTGATCTTTGCCGCTCCTGTATGACAATTTTTCTCATCTACATTAGGCACTTCCTGTCTGTGTCTAGAAGTTTCTAGTCATAATTGAAGTCCAATATGATAACTTCATGTATACACAAAATATAAAATGGTGCCTAGCTCTTTGAAGAAATAAAGTTCTTTTAAACCCATGGAGTCTCAATTAAGCACAGTTCTTTAATCTCCTTAATGTCCTTAGCAATTTCCATGGTAAAACCTACAAAATGTTGACAAAACTGAACCAGCGCTACGTGGGAATTCAGAAAATTGCATTCAAAATATAATGACTGCTCAGCGCTAGATTGGAAATTAATTTATTTTATTTATTTTGAATAAAGTGCGGAATAAGCTCCAAAACAAAAGCCATCTGATTATTTTAACAATTTCTGTCAATATTTTCCTTCTTACCATTGTATGTGTACGCATGTATAATGTTAATTTTGTATTGTCAAACATATAGGCCTATCATAGATCACAGACTAAACTTCATCTAAGTTTCTTTCCAGTAAATCTTACTTTGATGTATTAACATCCTTAATTCTACAAATTTCAAAATACTTACTTGCAACATCATCGTAATTCCACGTATCCCTAATCCAGCATGCCTTGTCAACGTTTTCATGGAAATAATGAATATACGCGTACTATCAGGTATTTGCAAGAGTGGATAATAGGGGAGAGTATGCATCACCCCATTTACCCTTCACAACATGCTCAGGTCGTTACTGAAGCACATGATTCATGCGCCCCCTGGTTTAAAATATGTGAATGTGGCCAATTAAGCATTGACACCTTGTAATGAGAGGCTATGAAACAGCTGGTGTTCTGAGGCTAGGACAGAAATAATACCAAGGACCTTTGCACCTTACCCAATTAACTTGCATGACCAAAACACTGACAGAAAGTGAATTGGGGGATTGCAAATGTAAACGGAATTTCGAAAAGGAACACATTTATTAAATGGAACACATTTATTAATTGGAACACATTTATTAAATGGAACACATTTATTAA
>JAVBJR010001251.1:0-12584 GCA_031546965.1 Dysgonomonas sp. | reverse complement strand
ATTAGTCGCTTTAACTGTGGGATTAAACGGCGGTACGGGATCATCTTTTTTGTCACAAGATGTCACAAACATAACACCCACAAGAACAGTTAGTATTGTAAAAAGTCTTTTTTTCATATCTTCTTTATCTTACAGATTATTATAATTAGCTGAAACAAAAATAGGTATTTTATTTATTTCTACCAAATTAGCACTCCTTTTCCTTGTCGAACAATATCGGGTTCTCCGTCCGTACAATCTACTATGGTAGAAGCCTCTAAGCCTCCGTATCCCCCGTCAACAATAAGGTCTACAATGTTTTGATACTTTTCGTCCATCAGTTCAGGGTCGGTAGAATATTCTATTATTTCATCTTCATTTTTAACAGATGTTGTCAAAACCGGATTACCTAAGATGCGCACAATCTCCCTGATAATATTATTGTCAGGAATCCTTATACCCACCGTTTTTTTGTCTTTATATATTTTGGGAAGCGACGATGTCGTATTCAACAAAAAGGTAAACGCCCCCGGTAGATTTTTCTTCATCAACTTAAAGGTATGAGTGTCTACTTTTGCATATTCGCTTATATTGCTTAAGTCGTAGCATATGATCGACAAATTACTCTTTGCCGGATTGATCCCTTTCATCTTACAAATTCTCTCTACTGCCCTTACATTCAGAGCATCGCACCCTATTGCATAAACGGTATCGGTAGGGTAAATAACCAATCCTCCATCTTGGAGAATCTTCACTACTTTATCTATTTCTTTCTGATTGGGATTCTCCGGATATATTTTTATTAACATAATTATTCCTAAACTTTTTCTTCTTACCTAAAAGCTATTCTTTTCTGCCTGGTTGTATTATTTTACAACACTGCAAATATAACAAAAAAGAGGCAGAAAACGTTTGTTTTCTGCCTCTTATGGTTTGCGCCTTTTATTTTTTTTCGGAAATGAATTTCCGGCTTATTTATTTGCGTTAAACTCGTCCATCACGGCTATAGTTAGTCCCATGTTAGAGAAACCTCCATCGTGAAACAGATTTTGCATGGTTACTTTGCGAGTTAAATCAGAAAACATTACGATACAATAATCGGCACATTCTTCGGCATTTGCATTGCCTAGAGGTGACATTTTTTCGGCAAATTCAAGAAATCCACCCATACCTCCAATACCTGCTCCGGCAGTGGTCATAGTAGGGGATTGCGAAATAGTGTTTACACGTACACCCTTGTCGCGTCCGTATACGTAACCAAAGCTACGTCCTATCGATTCTAGCAACGATTTTGCATCAGCCATATCATTATACCCTGCAAAAGTACGTTGTGCTGCAATATGAGTAAGAGCTACAATAGAACCTCCATCAGCAATTGCATCCATTTTTTTGGCAACTTGCATCATTTTGTGGAATGATACTGCCGAAATATCTAATGTTTTATCTAAAAAATTATAGTCTAAATCGTCATAATCTCGTCCTTTACGTACATTGGGAGACATACCTATCGAGTGAAGAACAAAATCGATTTTACCGCCAAGAATTTCTTGCGATTTGGCAAAAACTTGTTCAAGATCTTCTACTATTGTAGCATCGGCAGGAATCACCTGTGTCTTTAATTTGTCAGCCAAAGCATTTGTTTCGCCCATTCTCATAGCCATAGGAGTGTTCGACAATGTAATTATTGCTCCTTGCTCCACTGCTTTTTCGGCAACTTTCCATGCTATTGACATTTCATTTAGAGCACCAAAGACAATACCTCTTTTGCCCTTTAATAAGTTATGACTCATTTTATTTTTCTATTAGTGAATAATATTCTTTTTTATTTTAATTGAATGGCACAAAAATACTAAAATTGTGCAATATTCTATTCTTTTGAATAAATTTTCGTGCAAATACTCTTTTTTACCATCCCTTGAACGACTACTTGCTGTTGGGCTTCCACATCGGCTCTCGATTTACTTTGAGTAACCAAATATACCCCAGCTAGAATCATAACAGCAGATATGGCTTTGACGCCCGAAAAATTATCTTGCCCCAAACCAATGGCTATAAATGAAGCGATGAGAGGTTGCAGGTTGTTGTACATCGAAATTGTAGTTGCCCTGATTCTCTTTTGTGCCACAGGAATAAGGGTATATGCTACAAAGGTGGCAATCAACAAAGTATAGCTGATAAGCAAGTAGGGTAACGCTTCTGATTGATGAAGCAATGGAGCGTTTATCAAATCTTTATATAAGAACGGAAACAGTATAATTGTAGAATAAAGAAACATCCACTTCATTAAAGTTATAGACGAATATTTAGCACTCAAAGGACGAGTAATCACCAAATAAGAGGCATAACTGAGCGAACTGCATGCTACGGCAATGTTTCCGATGGTACTCGAATCGGTAGATACATCGCCATGATGGCTTGTGTAAACGAGAAAGATAGCCCCAAGTCCTCCAAGTAGTACTCCCGAAACTTTTTTGGTAGTGATGGGTTCTCTTAATACAAGTGCTGCTATAATCATCGCAAAAAGAGGAGTACTTGTTGTAATGATAGAGGCATCAACAGGTGAGGTATTACTCAACCCAAATATAAAAAGCCCTTGATTGAAAGTAATTCCTAAAAGCCCTCCCGCAAAAATGGTGATGTGGTCTTTGCGGTCGATACGTTCTTTCGTCATAAAAAGCGAAGCTATCCAAAAGGCGATAGTTGCAAATATCATGCGGGCAATAGTCAGTCCATAGGGGCTGATATACCCCGATTGAAGCAGGTATTTACTGATCGGTATATTGATAGCAAAAAACGACACAATGCAGAATATGGTGATATGTCCTACCTGTTTTTGAGAAAGATTCATTTCTTGTATGTATTGTAAGATACTATTTCGTCGGTTGGTTTACGTTTCTTGGGTCTTAATGCCTGAGCCGGATAACCGATAAGGATGTCCAATATGACTCGTTTAGAATCGGGTATATTTAGGAGTTTTTTTATTTTAGGTTCGTTGAACCAACCGAGCATACAACTGCCCAACCCTTCGGCTTCGGCGGCAAGGCATATATGAGCGGCGGCAATGCCTATATCGAGATAAGCAAAATGTTTGTCTTTTATTACGCCTCCTATGCCCGAGCTTAGGTTTACTTTTTCCTCTATCAAAAGTATGTGTATGGGTGCTTGCTTGGTGAAGTGGTTCATGCCCAGTAATCGGGCAGAAGCCGCATCGGCAACTTTGTCTTTTAATTCGGGTTCGTCTACAACTATAAAGTGTATGGGTTGGGTTTCTCCTTCGGCAGGATTGAGGGCTGCATCCATTGCCCCGTCCATCAGTTGGGCATCGTTTACTACCACAAAATGCCAAGGTTGTGCATTGCATGCCGATGGAGCCAATCGTGCAGCTTCTATGATCCGTGCAATTTTTTCAGCCTCTACGGGTCTGTTTATATCGTATTTGCGTGTGCTTTGCCTTCTGTTGGCTAATTCGAGAAAATCCATAATGTATTTGGAATAATAGAGTCAAATAATAGTTGTTATATTGAAGTTTCAAAATTACGGAATTAAATGGGATAACAACTTGAAATGGTTAACATTACTTATAACTCACCTTCAAGAAATGTGTTGCCCTTTTTTCTTTGGGAGGTACTACCATGTAATCGCCATACTGTTTCGTGAGGTAAGCATGGCTATTGCCGGGAGCCGAGAATACTTTCCCTTCGAACTCAATAGTACCAAGTGGAAACATATAACTCGCATGATGATTGGTAGTATTACCGATGCCATAACTATGCAAAATATTATCAGGACGGGTTATTGCACATAATGCACGGGCAAACGCAATTAATAATATCCCAATTGGGTATAAAATAAGCGATAAAGTATACTCATAAAAATAGGAGGGGGAGTGGAAGGGTTTTCCACGTTTAAGCCTTCGATACGATCTTCCGTAAAAAAAGTCGACAGTGTTTTTTAGAGGTTTGTAACTGTGTTCTTCGGGAAATATATCTACATATATTCCTTTCTCCTCATAATTGTCCATCGCATCGTCTTCTTCGAATACTATTGAATTGCGATCTCTTACTTTCGAAAACAGCAGACGGTAGCCCTTGTCTTCAGGAGTTTGCAAATATAGGTCTGCGGGAAGTTCCTTACGGAGCATTTTCAGAAGCATTTTATAGTCGGGCAAAAGCAGTTCTATATCAATGTCATCGTCCCAAGGGATGAATCCCCCGTGTCGTGCAGCACCTAGTAAGGTTCCGCCACTCAACCAGTAGGGAATGTGATACTTATCGGCAATGGAGGTAACTGTTTGAAGTATCTCAAACATCTTAAGCTGCAGTTTTCTTAGTTCCGAACCATCGGGGTTATATGCTTTTAGATCTTCTTCCATATGATATTTAGCAAACAATAGGCAAAGGTAAGCATTTAACTCTGTAGAGATGCATTGCAGGTGTCTTTTTTAGACGCAAGTATTGCGTCTCTATGGGGGTGCGATTATTTCATCTGCAATATTTTATAATAGATTTGGCTCTTAATGTTTAATATATGTTTTGAAGAACAGTAAAAAAATGTATTTTTGTTTGATCGAATGAAAATATCTATATTTAGAAAAAAAATGAGGACTGTTCTTTCCTTTTTGTATCAATGGCTTATATTTATCCCGATTCTTGTTGTAACTACTTTTTTTACGGCAATTTTTGTTATGCTGGGTTGTACTGTCGGAAATAATAGATTTTGGGGCTATGTTCTTCCTAAATACTGGTCGAAAATAATCTGTCGGGCAGCATTGTGCCGGATACGAGTAAAGCGTAATGATAAACTCGATCCTAATCAATCTTATATATTTGTGGCTAATCATCAAGGGGCATTCGATATATTTTTGACTTATGGCTATCTAGGTCAGAATATTAAATGGGTACAAAAGTCCGAATTACGAAATATTATATTTGTAGGTAAGGCTTCAGAAATAGCAGGGCATGTTTTTGTAGACAGTTCAAACACACGGGCATTGAGCCAAACTATAGACAAAGCCAAGCGGGAATTGGCAGAGGGTGTTTCGATGGCTATATTTCCCGAAGGACAACGCACTTATACGGGCAAAATGGGGCGGTTCAAAAAAGGTGCGTATGTAGTAGCTACTCAAATGCAATTGCCGATTGTACCCGTCACATTAAATGGACCTTACGATGTTTTGAAGATACATTCGAGAATAATGAATCTTGGAAAAAATTTGGAAATAGTAATCCACAACCCTATTTCGACCACAGGAATGACCGAAGCAGATATCCCCGATTTGATAGAAAAAAGCCGACAAGTAATAGAATCGGCACTTTGGGAGAAGTATAAATAGGTTTTTTGACATGGGTTTGTTCATACTACACTCACCCCAGCAACAAATAGGTATATGACCATAATAAAAAATCAGACTAATTTTTATACCTTTGCTTCACTAATAATACGTTCTGTTAAATATTTATAATTATAATCATAACTGTTTCAAGCTATTTACTTATCAAAGTAATGAATAGATACGAGACTTAAATACACACTAAAATGAATCTCAAATACATTAAATCCATCGTTGCGAGTTGTTATCTGATTGTAGCGGCTTCTTTTTCGACATCTGCGGCAGAATGGGTTTCTGCATCGACCACCAAAGTCGAAATGGCACAAAATAATGCGAAGCATGTAATACATACTGTTGCAAAAGGAGAAACGATTTATTCTATCGCCCGTTTATATAATGTTTCGATAGGTGATATTTATGTATTAAATCCGAGTACGGAAAAAGGTCTCAAATTGAATGAAAAGATAAAGATTCCAACAAATAGCTCTCCTGCAACTTCTGTTGCGAGTACATCAGCGAAGTCTTATACTGTTAAATCAAAAGAAACATTGTATTCGATATCCAAGCAATTTGATGTGAAAGTAGACGATTTGATAAACGCCAATCCCGAATTGAGATCCAAACCTTTGACCAAGGGGCAATCGTTGGTTCTTCCCACACTTTCGGCAAATAAGCTATCACAAGTCCCTGCCGGTGCTGCTTTGGCGGGGAAAAGCCATTTTATAGAACACAATGTTACATCTAAGGAAACACTTTATAGTATTGCAAAAGAATACAATACAACCCCCGAAGCTATAACAGACTTTAATCCGAGCCTAAAAAGTGGATTGAAATCAGGAGTGACTATACTTATACCTGTACTTCAGAGCGGAAACAGCGCACCTGCCGTTTCGACTTCAACATCAAGCACCCAGACTCATCCGGGTACTTTGATGGATGTTGATGCCATCAAAATAGGGCTGGTACTCCCTTTCGTAAATAAATCGCAGGGAAAAAGTGCTCGTTTTGTTGAATATTACGAGGGGTTTCTATTAGCTCTTAATGAAATGAAAGCAAAAGGGCTTTCTGCCAATGTATATGTATTTGACATGGCTTCGGAGACAGGTACTGCTAAACTTACAAGTTTATTGGAAACCAATGAGATGAAAGATTTGGATCTTATTGTTGGTGGAGTTTCAGCCGAACAGATAACTGTAATCTCCGATTTTGCAAAAAAGCAAGGAATAAACTATGCCATTCCTTTTCCAACTAAAACAGACGAAACACAAAACAATAAGGAAGTATTTCAGCTAAATAGCCCTCACGAAATATTATATACAGGTGCAGCAAAGGCATTTGCAGATACGTTTGGTAACGCCAACGTTATTTATATTACCGAAACTGCCGGTAGTAACGATAAAAAAGACTTTATAGTGGCTCTTAGCAATCAGTTGGCTCAAAGAGGGATGAAAGCCAATTATGTGGTGGCTAATCAGGGTTTAGCATCCGATTTATCTTTGGCGCTCGATCGCAGTCGTAAGAATGTGATAGTTGCTGCTTCGGGTTCAGCCCAATTGTTGCAAAATCTATTGCCTACCCTCAATTCGATACGCGAACAACAACCCACTACAAGCATTTCTTTATATGGGCATACCGAATGGCAGACGTATACTCAGTTCTTTTCCGATTTTTATAAGAATGATACATATATCTTTACTCCATTCTATTTGTCGGACGATGACTATAAAACAAAGCAATTTGTATCGAGCTATCAGAAATGGTATAATAAAAAACCTTTGATTAATACTTATCCAAAATACGGAGTATTGGGCTATGACACAGGTATATATTTCTTGACAGCATTGCAAAAACATGGAAAGAATTTTGCATCTGCTGTAAACTCCATTTCAGTACCTACTCTACAGACCCCTATGTACTTTGATAAAACTGCGAGTGGCGGATATATGAATAATGGATTCTATATAATTCATTATAAGGCTAATGCTAGTGTCGAAAAAACAGAATACGGCAAATGATAAAAAGAACCCTGATTGTTTTATTTTTCGCATTTATATGTATGGGGGGGTACTCTCAAACGAAATTTACTCCCGAATGGAATTTCGGAGCAAATTTTGGTGGTACTTTCTCTACTATGAGTTTTGTTGCCACAGATCCCAACATTAGGTTGGATACTAAGATGGTGCAACACTTCAAAGGGGGAGTATCGGCACGATATATTTCCGAAAATCACTTGGGATTTATTGCCGAATTAAACTACAGTCAACAGGGTTATGAGCAGAAATTTGCCATAGAAAACGATTCTTCTAAATTTACACAAGAATTGGCATACATTCAAGTTCCTTTTCTTACACATATCTACTTTGGGGGAAAGGGGCGTGTTTTCGTAAATATAGGTCCTCAGTTCAGTTTTTTGGTAGGAGAAAAGAAAACAAGTAATTTATCGACTACCGACTTTGCAAAAGGGAAAGCTTCGGCTCAATATACTACCCAAGTTCAGCATAAATTAGATTATGGCTTGGTTGCCGGTTTGGGTTTCGAACTTCGTACCGCAGTAGGTAATTTTGCAATAGAAGGTCGCTATTATGTAGGGTTCTCAGATATTTACAGCAGTCATAAAACAGATCCCTTTTCGAGATCAGCCAATAGGGTAATGTCGGTAGGTGTGACCTATTATATAAAACCATTTTAGGTTTTGTAGGGCTTAGCTAAAAACGGTCATTGATACTTGTTATCTTATTTACTTGTTATATCGTAACTATTAAAAAGGTCTATAACCTTAAACTAAAACAGACTCTAGACTATTATGATTAAATTCTCTAAAGCCTTTTGGGTAGCCAATTCCGTCGAATTGTTGGAAAGATTGGCTTATTACGCTGTCTTTATCGTTCTTACTATTTATTTATCGAATGTTTGGGGATTTTCCGATGTCGAATCGGGTTTGATCTCGGGCACATTTTCAGCGTTACTTTATTTCTTACCTACTTTTGTGGGTGCTTATGCCGATAAAATAGGCTTCCGCACATCTATTATTATAGCATTTACACTTCTTACCATCGGATATTTTGGATTGGGAATATTTCCGACCATGTTCCAAAATGCAGGATTAGTAAGCTATGGTGCAGGAACAGGAAAGGGTATGTTCTCCTCTTTTTTCGAAGAAAGAGGATTTGTTACCTTTGGGCATGATACCACGTTCACCGGACTTTTAGAGAGCTTTCAACGATGGGCTATTGTACCGATTCTTTTACTGATTGTAATCGGTGGAGCATTTATCAAATCGGTAATATCGGGTACAGTAGCTCGAGAAACCACAGAGAGTACCCGTGCTAGAGGATTTGCCATATTCTATATGATGGTAAATATAGGAGCTTTTACCGGAAAGACAGTAGTAGATCCACTTCGCAAAAGTTTAGGTGATGTAGGTTTGGTTTATCTTAACTATTTTTCGGCGTCTATGACGTTGTTGGCTTTAGTTGGTGTATATTTCTTATATCAATCGTCTAATACATCGGGACAAGGGAAGACTTTCTCCGATATATTTAAGGCACTAGGAAAGGTGTGCATGAATGGACGTTTGATTGTCCTTATCCTTATTGTGAGTGGTTTCTGGATGGTGCAACAGCAGATGTATGCTACCATGCCTAAATATGTGATTCGTTTGGTGGGACAAGACGCTTCTCCCGGATGGATTGCAAACGTAAATCCATTAGTTGTATTTCTTTTGGTAAATGTCGTAACCACCGTCATGCAAAAGCGTTCGGCTTTGGCTTCAATGACGGTTGGTATGTTTATTATCCCTATATCGGCAGCTATTATGGCAGGAGGTTCCATGATGGGCGATGAGTTACTGTTCGGTACTATTCACCCTGTAACCTTTATGATGATTGTGGGCATTGCATTTCAGGCATTAGCAGAGTGTTTTATCTCACCTCGTTTCTTGGAGTATTTCTCTTTTCAATCTCCAAAAGGAGAGGAGGGTCTTTATTTGGGATTTAGTCATTTGCACTCTTTTATATCCTCTATATTCGCATTTGGTATTTCGGGATTCTTATTACAAAGATTTTGCCCAGATC
Organism: Dysgonomonas sp.; assembly: GCA_031546965.1. Lineage (GTDB taxonomy): Bacteria > Bacteroidota > Bacteroidia > Bacteroidales > Dysgonomonadaceae > Dysgonomonas_A. The sequence continues at coordinate 3,203 of JAVBJR010001251.1, read as the reverse complement.
CTAAAGGGTTTTCATCACCCGAAGCATATGCCGCGGCTACCGAGCATGCACATTATATTTGGTTTTTCTTCTTCGGAATAGGGTTGGTTTCGGCTATTGCCCTTGTTATTTATGGGAAGATTACTCGGAGAATGGATGAGGAAAAGGCTGAATTAGCATAATAGTTATAACATAAGCGTACAAGGCATTCTGTAGGGGTGGGGTTCTACTCCACCCCTGCGATTAAATATTACTGTTTTGGGCAGAGCAGAGTCCTGCCCCTACATCGAACTGCTACGTATATTTCTATTCACAAGATTTTTTGTATTACTTTTGCAGCATCAACTAATTAAGAAATGAGAAAAGATAGAAAACCACAACCTATATACCCTTCGGTGGAGATTGTAGATATTGCAGCAGAAGGAAAGGCTATTGCAAAGATCGATAACATGATCGTGTTTGTTCCTTTCGTAGTTCCGGGCGATATTGTAGACCTCCAACTAAGCCGTAAGAAAAAGAACTATGCTGAAGGTAAACCTGTCCGTTTCGAGAAATATTCCGATATACGTACCGAAGCCTTTTGCGAACACTTCGGCGTTTGTGGTGGATGCAAGTGGCAAATTTTGCCTTACGAGGAACAGTTAAAATACAAGCATAAGCAAGTCGAAGACAACCTAACCCGTATCGGGAAAATAGATCTACCCGAAATTCAACCCATCTTAGGATCAGAGAAAACAGAGTTTTACCGGAACAAATTAGAATTTACTTTCTCCAATAAAAAATGGTTGACTTGGGATCAAGTAAAATCGGGAGAGACCATCGATAATATGAATGCTGTCGGTTTCCATATTCCCGGCTGTTTCGATAAAGTATTGGAAATCAACAAATGTTGGTTGCAAGACGATGTGTCTAACCAACTTCGTAACTTCGTACGTGAATATTGTTATGCTAAAGAGTATACGTTTTTTGACCTGCGTAACAGAGGCGGATTGATGCGTACCTTAATTATCCGCACATCTACCACAGGCGAATTAATGGTAATTGTTGTATTTTATGACGATGAAAAAGAAAAGCACGAAGACCTGCTAAATGCAATTGGTGACCAATTTCCTCAAATAACCTCCTTGTTGTATATCATCAATCAAAAAGCCAATGATACGATAACCGATCAGGAGGTATTGACATGGAAAGGTAATGACTATATATATGAAGAAATGGAAGGTCTGAAATTCAAAATAGGACCGAAGTCATTCTATCAAACCAATAGCGAGCAAGCGTACAACCTATATAAAATAACCCGTGACTTTGCAGGATTGACAGGTAATGAGCTGGTATATGACCTATATACGGGAACGGGAACGATTGCCAATTTTGTGGCTCGTAATGCCCGAAAAGTAGTAGGTATAGAATACGTAGAAGATGCCATTGAAGATGCAAAATTCAATTCGCAAAACAATAAGATAGAGAATACCCTGTTTTATGCAGGTGATATGAAAGATATCTTAACGCAGGATTTTATCAACGAACACGGTAAACCGGACGTTATTATAACCGATCCTCCCCGTGCCGGGATGCACGATAATGTGATTGAGGCAATCTTGTTTGCAGAACCGGAACGCATTGTATATGTGAGCTGTAATCCGGCGACTCAGGCACGTGATCTGAATCTTTTGGATGCAAAATATAAAGTCTCTAAAGTTCAACCGGTAGATATGTTTCCACATACACATCATGTTGAGAATGTGGTTCTATTGATTAAGAAGTAATTTAGTTACAAGTTACGAGTTACGAGTTACAATTTTAGTTAACGAGTTTCTCGTAACTCGTAACTTGTAACTCGTAACTAATTATGATTATAAAACATTTCACTGACAACGATCTATATAAGTTTTCTGTGATGCTAGCCATTCAGAAACTCTATCCACGTTCGTATGTAAGGTACGAATTTATAAATAGGGGGCATACAGCTTTTCCCGAAGGTTTTGCAGAACGTCTCAAAGAAGAGGTTCAGGCAATGGCAAAGCTGAAACTGACTAAAGAAGAAAAGCGATATATAGAAAAACGATGCTATTTTTTCGATCCTGCATTTATCGACTTTTTGGAAGGGTATCAATATAACCCCGACGAAGTACGTATAACCCAAGAGGGTGGGGATCTGAAAATTTCTATCGAAGGTTATTGGTATCGTACTGTTTTGTGGGAAGTGCCGCTTATGGCGATGATTTCGGAACTGTATTTTGTCATGTCGGGGCAATCTCCTCAAGGCGTGAAGGAAAAGACTATCGAAAAAGCCAAAGGACTGGTAGCAATGAAAGCCGATTATTCGGACTTTGGTACACGCCGCCGTTTTTCATTCGATGTGCATGATGAGGTTGTACGTACACTTCGTGAAAATTCGGGAGAATATTTCAAAGGAACAAGCAATGTTTACTTTGCAATGAGGTACGACACTACGCCTATCGGTACCATGCCTCACGAATGGTTTATGTATCACGGAGCATTGTTTGGTTACCGGGCAGCTAATATAAAAGGATTAGAAGCGTGGGTACAAGTTTTCCAAGGTAGTTTGGGGATTACATTGACCGATACGTATACTACGGATTCATTTTTTAAATCATTCAGTCTGAAACAAGCTAAACTGTTCGACGGAGTACGTTGCGATAGTGGCGATGTGATTGAGTTTACCGAAAAAGCAATTCAGTTTTATAAAGAAAATAGAATCGATCCTGCATCTAAAACCATAGTTTACAGCGATTCATTAAATTTGGATGAAGTAAAACGAATCAAAGATTTTGTAGGCGATCGTGTACACGACACATACGGAATTGGTACTTATTTCACCAACGATGTAGGTGTAAAACCATTGAATATTGTAATTAAATTAACAGCGATAAAAGCAAATCCTAAAAGTGAATTTCTACAAGCTGTAAAACTTTCGGATGTAATGGGTAAAAACACAGGTAACGAGAGGGAAATCGAAATTTGTAAACTAACTTTGGGTATAGACTGACAATGAAAAATATATACTTGAATGCAAAAGATTATTTGAATCGCTAGGATTATAGAAATAAAAGAGCCGCAAGATATTATCTTACGGCTCTTTTTTGATTCTATGGAATTCTTTTGTTTTAAAGTATTTTATCTACTATTACAGTTTCGGTATCAGTACCCCATTGGTCAGCAACAGACATATTGAATCCTTGAGTGGTACTACCAACTATGGT
>JAVBJR010001021.1:0-3141 GCA_031546965.1 Dysgonomonas sp. | reverse complement strand
TATGCTAAATAGAAATGCTGAACACACCTGCCACGTTAAAGACATATGACATTAAAAAATCTGATGAGCGTGGTGACATCAGAGTACAGTGCAGGAGACAAGACACTGGCACTAATATTTTGGTTTGGAAATTAGAACACTGTGATATCTGCTGGATCCACTATTCAAAGTGTCCTGTGCCCTGTTGAACCACCAGAAATGGGAAGAAGTGCAAAACATTATAAATTTCAAAACAATAATACTCTTGCGATGATAAAAAACGCTACACATCGTTTATGAAAATTAATGCATTAAGATGTACCCGTCGTGGTTCTAAATTGAAAATGCGTTTCAGTATATTATGATTACCTCTAAATTAATCTAAATTATACGAGGCTGTTCAGCTGGATTCAATGTTGTTTGAAATAACACAAATTACCGTTTCCAAGACTCGTGTTATTTTGCCTGTCCGGTTACGAGCAAATTATTGAAAACAGAATGAAGAACCGTTTTGTGCAAATGCTCGTTCAAGTAAAATATTTTTTTAAAAATAAATGGCCAAAAACACCCTCTTGAAATTTTAACCAATTGTTAGCATTATTAACCCCACATCGCCGTTTTAAGGGTTGAAGTTTGTTACTAAAATGCTCATATTAAACAAAGTCTATGTCGTAGGACATTTCTGTTTGCAGATTTGGATTTATCATTAAAAACTACACTGGAGTGAATAATTTCATAATTTTCATACATCTATTTTTAGGAGTTATTATCAAAATTGCTGAATTTTGAACTTCCGCTAAGCCTAATTAGCATACACTTCAAATGCTTGTAGAATTGTCAATTTTTTTTAAAGACTAACCCATTTGGGGTTTTACATACTGGATACCCATCAACATATTAAATTATCATAATATTCTGGAATAGTGGGTAAACTCCATGATTGAATTGACATGGAATGACCCAGGTTTAACATTGCATTCACATCATACATTCTAATTTGTGGGTTGCAGTCTTTCCGGGATAGAGAATATCTGTTCTCTGTGAATGTATTACAAAGTTCTAGGGTGTGTAGGGTTGGATATTTGGTGGTATGATAGAGCAAATCCCACTGAACATATGAACATAACACTGCATGTGTTGTCATTATAATTAAGACACTGAAAGTGACTGTAAAATAGAGGAAATGGCGAGTGTTTCAATATCTGTTGGAAAGGGAAAATTACAATTTCATAGTCTGATTCCAAAAATGAGATCGTGTGACTATACACAATTGTAAGAATTTATAATAGTACTGGAATTTGAGTCGAAGCTTTGATAGGAAAAGACAAAGCATGCATGTTTGACAACATAAATAATATAATAAAATGGATTTGTAAATTACACGCATCTTGCATGCACATATACATATTTTGCACAAATAATTTTTCTGAACCTGTTGCAAATGGAAATGTCTTCTAAATTTTATATCTTCAAAATCACTGAAATATATTGATACAATGGAAATTGTTTTTTTATTGTAATGAATAAAAGCCATTTTATAGTATTGCTAACACAAGCTTGCACCATATTTGAACATCACTGCTTCCGAATAGGAATGCAACGGAATGAGATACTGGGAGTTTTTGATGGACATATGTGAACAGTGAACGGAGACTTGTGTGTCATTCTAGTGTGTGGTTTGGCCGTGAAACTGATGGACTGAAATACAACGAACGATTACAGCCGATTACAAAGTTGTGCATCTGTTGATGGTGACTTTGGTCCATATAACAGCTAAAATAAAATAGTTGTGTGGATTGCAAATCAGCTTACACCTGTATTATGGTGTTACATCAGTGAAGACGTGCTTAAACGTACTTGCAAAACTTCAGACAAGAAGTGCGATCATTGTCTTCCAGAACAAAGTGTTCTTTCTCCGTGAAAATCTGCATGGTCTATACCATAAACTAACTAACTGCATATGCCAATTGATGTTAATACAAAGTTACTTCAGCATCCCTTAATTCGAAATGTGTCCTATGCCAAGCTCCATTAGTTCCCAATGGGCTTAGATGTTCAATTTATGGTGCGAGATGTGTTCTTTACTAAATATCTCCAGATAAAAAACTAACAAAAATATCTTATTTATTAAATATTGACTTGTCTGAAAAAAATTGACTGGAATTCCTTTTGTGATGTTAGGCTCTGCATTGTATAAATGGGGCATGTTTCCAAATAATTATTTATCTCTGTTTGAAACAGGTGATGAAGTTATTATTGTGAGTCTTTAGCACTGTTTTCCAAATACCCAATATGAAAACATAATAATAATTGAAACAGTTCATAATTGTTTACATATTTAAAAATGTTGCCAAAAAGCAGCATGTTCAAATCTCAAACATAAGCAGTACTTACAGTTTACTTTAACGTTGTATGATTGCATGTCGCACTACTCGGTTACATGAAATTGTAATTTTTCTGATGCAATAGATAGGTTAATTCTTATTCTTAAAATATATTTTGCAAGGTTCCCTAAGAACTAAACATAGTGTTTCCACTCGTATATGAACACATATTCAAAAGTTATAACAACGTGGTGATCGTATACATGTGTTGTCAATACTCTGACATCACAATGTCTATTTGACAGTTGCTCTAGCTTATGAGATCCAAAGACCAGCAATTTTGCGGTCAGATACAGTCAAATTACAAACATATGAGCTTACTTGAGATATTCAGAATCCTAGCTTCAAATGCAGTACTTCGCTCACCAGGGGTTTCACATGCAACCAAACTTGTAGAGCCTATTGGCTTTTGAAGCATATCAGTTTTTTTTAATATGACAATACTTGTTTTATTTTCAAGCCAAAACACTAATGCAAATCTACAATAGGTACAACCTTCCCTTGCAAAATTTAATGACGGTTTCGTCTACATGTTTCAGCTACAACACGTAGCCGTCATCGTATGGGTTAAATTATGTCATGTAACTGGAATTCATTGTGCTTTCTTCATCTGCAAATGTTGTCTGGGTACCTGTATATATGTAATGCACATGCAGCCAGATTGTCATTAATACCTACTTTAATCTTGTTTTTGATATATTTCCAGTCACAAACGAACTCGCCATGGCATATTCCATTAGACATCACAACATACCAATAACAGCAGCAACGTTGATAC
>JAVBJR010000999.1:0-2515 GCA_031546965.1 Dysgonomonas sp. | reverse complement strand
ACATTCTTTTGTGGCTTAATGATGCACCACCACAACCATTAACAACGGGTTTGAATGCAACAATTGAAATGATTGATTACTTAGTTTCTGTTTCGCGAGACAATGCTTCCGGGCATATCAACTTGCAAACTCATAAACATACCTTCACCTGCTACAACAAACTTAAAGGTGCACAAAACCAGAAATGTCACTTCCACGCTCCTTTTATGCCAGCTCGTTCAACGGTCATTCTGTTACCGATGCCTACAACTGACAACAGACGTACCACGTACAACCATACTTACAATGAATTATGGAATGTTCTCCAAGTCAATAACTATGAAAACATTGATGATTTCTTCAAAGGAAATGGAATACAGTCAGATGAGTACTATTTGGATGTTTTACGAGCAGGCATAACTCGTCCACAAGTTTTTGTGAAAAGACAACCATCTGAGAAATGGCACAATGTGTTCAATCCGTTTATTCTTCATGTGTTGCGTTCAAATACAGACATGCAGTTCATAACAGAGGAATATTCATGTGCTGCGTATGTCGTTGAATATGTCAATAAAACCAACAGAGGGATTAGCAATCTGCAAAGACAGATATTAACAACCATGAATGAACACCCTGAATTTGATATAGTGGAAATTACCAGGAAGTTAAGCATAAACATGTTAAATTCTGTAGAACTTAGTAGCCAGGAGGCTGCGTGGTATCTCCTACGACAACCCATGTCACACAGTTCCATAGCGGTTGTATATATTCCTACAGTTTGGCCTGTAGAAAGGCAAAGAGCAAAAAAGACAACTGTTCAACTTGATGCGGAACATATAGCAGGTGAATCCACTGACATATGGCAGCACAATTTGTTTGACAAATATCAAGCACGTCCTAATGCTCTGGAACAGTTAACATTAGCTCAATTTGCTGCCAATTACACAGTTACAAAGAACGTTTACAACAAACGAGGTGTACCTCGAGTAATCCGCTACCGTAATTATGATGTGGCATCTGATGTTACTGAATATAAGAGAGAAATGGTAACACTACATATACCATTCCGTGATGAGGAAACTGATATTTTGACGGACATGAAGTTTATTACAATTTATGATCAACAACAGACTGTAATTTTGCAGCGCAGGCTTGAATTTGAGTCTGATTTGGACATACAGAAAACCATCCACATATGTCAACAAATGTGTATTCAGATGGATGACATTAACCTTCTTGAAGCTGCAGAACCTTGTAATGCTCGTCTTGTCCATGATCATGATAACTTCGCTGACTTTTACAATCACCCCCACAGTGCTATGAATGCAGATATTCATATTGCTACACTGAATAGTCTTGGTGCTGTTGTTAAAAAGCGGGAAAATCTTATGTCAACTCAACAATTTTGTGAACTTCTCAGATTGGCCAACACCCGACAGAAGGGTTTGCTGTTGCATGTCATCTACATGTTGCAGCACACACACTCTCATCCAATTCAGGTATTTTTCACAGGTCCTGCTGGTTGTGGAAAGACATTCATCATTCAGTTGCTAAAGGATATTTACAATCGATTTTCTGAAACAGATGGCTTTTGTAATGCTTACATCAGTTGTGCTTCTACAGGAAAGGCAGCAGTTGCTATTGATGGTACAACTGTACACACTGCGTTCAAAATTTCTCTATCAAAGAACATGCCACTTTCATACGAAGTTGCTCAGCAGTACAGAACTTTGTTCAAATATGTCAAAGCCGTTATTATAGACGAAATTAGCATGATCAGCGCAGAAATGCTATTTCAAGTTGATGCTAGGTTAAAACAAATAACGGGAAACATTCATAATGCATTTGGTGGCAAAGACATATACCTTATTGGAGATCTTCGTCAGCTTCCACCAGTACGAGCTACACCCATTTATAAACAGATTAAACAACGTATACCTGGTCCTAGTTTGTGGCATTCTCTTCAATACTATGAGCTGACTGAAGTCATGCGCCAATCTGATAAATTATTCTCAACAGTACTAACAAAAATTGGTAATGGGTGTCAATTACAAGACCCTGAAAGACAACTCATTGAATCTCGTTTCTTCAGCAAACAAGAAGCAGATACACTTTGCCCAAATGGCATACGACTGTTTCTTCGCAATCAATCAGTTCAAATCTACAATAATTCAGTACTTAATGCATGTCAGGATAAGATTACGTCAATTGCCGTGGACACATTGATTGGATGTGATAATGCACAACAAGAAGGTGTCATGAGAATCAAGCTGCATAAAATGTCACCGGTAGAAACTGGTGGACTACCATATGAAATAACCTTGGTTGTTGGTAAACCTTACATTATTACAACAAACATTGACGTTTCAGATGGATTAGCGAATGGAGCGTTCGTTCACCTGGCTCATGTTGAGTTTCAACAAGGTACAATGCATGTCAAAAGACTTTGGCTCACATTCCCTAATTCCCCACAACTTGGCTGCCTGGCCAGAAAGAGATGTGCTCAGTATGCCCATTATCATCATATTCCTGATGG
>JAVBJR010001092.1:0-3449 GCA_031546965.1 Dysgonomonas sp. | reverse complement strand
AAGTCTGTTGTTACTTCTCACTCAGACATGGAAAATGATGTATAAAACAGTATAAAATGATGGACCAAAACTGTATGCTCTACATACCTGCATTTTATAGGCTTACAGCCTAACTGTATAAAATTTTGTTCTTTTTTTCTCGGAATTAAATTAGTCAATCATTTCAATTTGCTACACATTTATTGCTAATTGCTAATCAATTTGTATTTTGCGTAGCAGTTATTGCTATGCAATTTTTTCTTGATATTTCGAGTAAATTTATATTACACATCAAGCAAGAAAACTTCACTGACTGGTGTGAATCTTGCTTTTTGTTCAACGTTGTGCATTTTCACATTTTGGTTAAGTTTGACTTTGCAGAAAACATTGCGTTGCATTCTTCACATTGAAGACATTTATTTGAAGATTCAGTTCTTTTCGAAGTGTTGTGCACATTGATGTTGTGACATATGAGGTGCGATTTATTTGTGACCGCTACTTCACACAACGAGCAGAAGTTCACAGCTGTATTCATGCTATCCATGTCCTGATGCTAACGGGTTCTATACACTATTCAGTGTGTTAACCCGGGGGCCCCCTCCTATCCCTATTCATGAACTTCGCAAGCAAGCAAGCGTGCTAACCCGTAGTCCGTAGACCCATGTGGGTTGCACGCAAGCATTTTTAATGCACCATTTTGAGGGCCCACAGCGAATCCCTATGAAGGTATTCTAGTTAATTAGAAGATGGGGGAAATCGGAGCACCCGGAGAAAACCCATTGCGAACTGGCAGGATAACTAGAAAACTCCTTTGCACAAGCTAGACCCAGGATCGAACCCGGGCCCACAGAGGTACAAGGCGAGTGCTCTCACCACTGCGCCACCAGCCGCAGAGCTATCCATGTCCCTTGCTTTCTAAGCATTCTGCATGTTGTATGTACTTTTCCATTTGAATATTCATGATGCCGTTGTCTATCCCCGTTTTGTGATTGAAACATTTACTTTTCTGTATTAAAGGAGAACTGACAGGGTGAGAAAAGTGGACTATGACCAACCCTGCCTTTGGGTAAATTTGGACTACCTGCCAATTAGTCTGTCAATTATTGGCCAAAACGGGTTCTCGATGCCGTTTTAGGCACTGACCATAGTCCACTTTTCCTGCCATGTCAGTTCTCCTTTAGTGTTGACCGCCCAGTCAGCTGCAGAATGCCAAACCCATTTATAGCTTCGTACGCACTAGGACGTCTCGCAAATTTTGCTAAGCCTGCGGATGCATAAGTTGGGGAAATGTACACATTATTTTTTTTGTTATTTTTTTGTTTTTTGTTTTTTTTTTTGTATCGGTAAACAAATTTGTTGAGCACAATTGGGTATTAGACTATAAATAGATAAAAAAATTGTAGTTCAGGCTTATGTTGAAATAGACATACTTTCATGTACGATATGTTGCAACGCTCCACCTGTTCTGCATTTTATCCATCTTGTTTACAGCTGCAAGTGACACATTACATAATATCCTGATAATATGCACATAGGAATTTTTATACAATTGAACAGGTGGAAATTTACCTTGATCACGTAAGAAGCTTGCCCTGAGCATGTTTCTCCTCCAAGCCATTTTTGAGAGCTCACCTGTCCTTGCAGATGATGAACACACACTATCCATTAAACTTGATAAATCACTCTGGTGTTTCTCATTTATGAGTTTAGTGATGTGTGACATGTCCGAGTCTAATGATTTGCTGGATACATCTCTGCACTTTGTATTTTTCTCTTCTGATGCCATGCAACTTGAGAGCACTCGGTGCAAACCCATATCCCAGTCTGAAGTGATGCTACAGGAACAGTATTTCCAGCTACAAACATTCCAGGGCAATTCTTACTCCTAATGTCTTTGCAAGGGAATGTGGTTTCTCTTGCATTGCTAATATTTCCATGCAGATTCTCAGATGTGATGCCCTTACACCACACAATTGTTTCATCTTTGCTAATTTTTCCCAGGATTGCGCGTACCTTATCAGGGTAAATTTCATTTGGGTCTTTCACCACGGATGTGACCAAAGGAGCAGTAAACATGGCAAGGAGATGTGCTTCGCCATATACCAAAAAAATAATTTTTTCAGCAGAAAACCCAATTTGTGGTACATAGTACCATACAGGCCTAGTCACTTCAATGTCAAAACAAGTGAATTAATACTTGAAGTAACCTTGCAATAAATAAAGATTCATGACCTTTATGTTGAAAACTAGAAGAAAAAAAACAGCTTACAGAAACGGTTATATTGTGATATTGGGTGACTATTGTAATACACTTATTACAAATACTCTTTCCTTCTTGTTATCCTACTTGAAGTTTAAGCTAAAATATCCTATGCTGTAGAAATCCCTTTGCTGGTCTTGAAGAAAAGGGCCTAAGCCCTAAGTAAACTCACAACTACTTAAGAGATCCTTTTATTTACTTCCGAACTGAAGATCTAGAACAATGGTGCACAACGGGTTATATAGACAGCGGCGCCTGCTCCCACTGTCTTCAGTATTCCAATAAGTTATCTCGGCCCTTTGGTCGCAAGCACCGCCCTATTGCAGGATTGGGGCGCCGGGTTGTATTAACCAATGTCTCAACACTGCAGAGGGCGCTGCTGAGCAAGGGGCTAAACGAGGTCAACCCGGCAGTTAGGCCCTTGCGAGCAGGATGTGCTATGTTTGTAATGGGTTGTTAAAAGGGCTAAATCGGTCCTTATATTAAAATGAGGGGGTGGGGACGGGTGCCAATGTGGTGCGAGGTTGTACCAACGTTGTTGGGACATTACACTATATCCCCAATGTCACGAAACATTGGTGGCATAGATTGTACATTGCTAGCAAAATAGCAGTAATATTGTGGGACATTCGAAGACAACTGCGTTGCTGCAGAAATACAATTCATCGGGGTTGTTGACGTTGTGGAGTGTTTCAATTTTGCAGGGTGCCTGGTTTGTGTGCAAACATTCACGCCTTGCTTAAGTGGCAAAATGCACTGCAAGGACACGTCGTGCACACCATTTTTGGTTGAATAAACCTGCTGTAGTAATCAGGTTTTGAATCCAACATTAAACCAGGGTGTCTACCAAGAGCCAGCTAAAAATTTCCATGATATTTCCAGGTTTTCCATGACGGAATTTTTAAAACTTCCATGATATTTTCCCAATAAAAGCATACTAAATTTAGTTGTGTAAGTTAATACATACAAAATCCTAAAATGTAAATGTAATTTTAATGCAGGTTTGAACACATATTTACAAAGGTATAGCATGTTCAATTTTGGCCAAAAGTATTGTCGCTTATCGTGTTGTTGCAGGATAGCAAAATGCGACAATATTTTTGGCCACAGTTGTACATGCTGTCAAGTGAAAATTTTCATAGAAATATAGGAAATAAAAGACAAATTTTTTAAAATATTGGGATGAAAATATAGGACATTTTAACATTGT
>JAVBJR010000549.1:0-3203 GCA_031546965.1 Dysgonomonas sp. | reverse complement strand
AATTGATTTTTATAGTCATTTATTTTCGATAACTTGATTTGTAAATTCCTTTATTTCAGATACATTGATTTTTATTATCAATGAATCTTTGCTATTTGCACCTACCAACTTTGGTTTTTTCAGGTATCTTGACAAGGGGGGTTGCAGTAAGATGTTTCACGTAAAACATTGTTCTTCAATTATGTTACCAGAAAGATGTTTTACAAAGAAAATGCGTTGTGCGTGTCTGGCACACACTTTGTTTATTTATCAACTGATTTAACCCAAATTCCTGTATACGGAATGGGCCCAATTACATTGTTCCAATGCAATGGGCCCAATGATAGTATTACAGTCAATGGTCCTAGCTAACAGAATCCAAAGGGCCTGTTGGACCTTTGGAAGCCAAAGTGTCCCGATGGTCCCAACAGAAACTAAAGCACATTGGTCCTATTGGAAACCAAAGTGCCCATTGGTCCTAATTGAAACCAAAGTGCCCATTGGTCCCAATTTAAACCAAAGGGCCCAATGGTCCCAACGGAAACCAAAGGGTCCAATGGTCCCAACGGAAACCAAAGGGCCCAATGGTCCCAACGGAAACCAAAGGCCCAACGGTCCCAAAGGAAACCAAAGGGCCCGATGGTCCCAACGGAAACCAAAGGGCCCAAAGGTCCCAACGGAAACCAAAGGGCCCGATGGTCCCAAAGGAAACCAAAGGGCCCAATTGTCCCAACGGAAACCAAAGGGCCCGATGGTCTTTACAGAAACCAAAGGGCTCAAAAGTCCTTACGGAAACCAAAGTTCCCATTGGGCCTGATGGAAACCAAAGGGCCCGATGGTTCCTATGAAAACCAAGGGCAAAATGGTACCAATGGAAACCAAAGGGCCTAATGGACCTTATGACAACCAAAGGACCCAATGGAATCCGAAGGATAAATGGTCTAAATTGGATCTAGATGACCCAATGGCTCTAATGAAATTTAAAGGGCCTAATGGTCCTAATCAGATCTAAAGGACCCAATGTTTCCATTTTTAAAGAAAGATCCAAAAGACTAATTGAATAGAGGCAGTTGAATAAAGGCAGTTGGCTCGAACATAGAGGCGAGGGCGTGTTTAGCTCAGATTCAAATAAGCTAATGAGCGCATTGCATACGCCCTCCCTAGTCACGTGACCTGAGGCGAGGTTCGGCTCACGCGAAGGACGCATCACGCTCCTCCTTAACCTCAAACTCCTTGTTATAACATTGAAAACAGATGTTACCTACTGTGGGGCCACCGAGAGAAGACAGGTGCCTGGGGTGCAGAGGGGAGGAATAGTCCAAATGGAGGGGGGGGTGGTCATCCACTGACAGGGAGTTTTCTGGCGCCCAGTGCAAGCCAAATACCACACCCCCTTCATTTGGATCATTCCACCCCTCTTCGCCCCAGGCAACTGTCTTCTCTCAGTGGCCCCACAGTAGGTGCATGCATTATTAAAAACGAAATGCTATAATGCTAGCCGTTACAGCATGTCCTTCTGTAATTCGTTATATTTTTCCTGCAAGTACACATACTAAACGAAATGAATAACGGCAGATATCCTAGAAGCAGCACAATGACGTCACAGCAGCGGTTCTACAAATAGCCGCTAAAATTAGGCGGGGCGCTACGGGCGCGATTCAGTTCCATCCACGGAATGCGAGCGTGGAATACTCTTAACCATCATCCACTCTTGGTACTATCTATCAATTACGGTGGATCATAAGGACAAACACCGCTGCAAGTTGATCATTCCATGTCAACTCCACCAAAGAGTTCACCACACCGTCTCAGAATGGATTGATATTTTCTGTATGTGTAGACGCATGTAAGATAAGAACTTTTGCAAAGTATCAGATTTTTTGAGCTTTTACTGATAGAGTTACAGAATTATAAAGAAATTACGATTTTGCGGATCCAAGCCGCAAAATTTTCTTATTTTATTTATAGTTCGTACAAATCTAATTTTGGCTATAGACAATATACAATTTGCATGGCTACAACACAATAATTATTTTAAGCTACTTTTAAAAACTTCAAAATGGTTAATAATCGTTTGGACTGTTTCAGCATGTATCTTGTATTGTCGTCCACTACTTCCATGTAGTATTGAGCATAACACATGAATAAACGGAACATGGCATTGGTCCCACTTTTGAGGCCAAATTAATGTTTGTTTAGTTTTGTTGAAATCCATGAAGTTGATGAGTACATCACCTTCTTCGTCACTATGCTCAATAATGCAGCCTATGTACCAGTTTCCATCATATACAGCCGCAAAGTATGCTCCAGGTCGTAAATCATTTTTGTCCAGAAGCATTTTTTGAACAACTTTTCCTGTTACACTATCTGTTGTACCATTATCACCACTTTCTTCATCTGGATTTGCAGAAATGCGATACATGTTAATCATATCTGTACTAACTGGCACAAATCTATGGTTATTGCGGGTTCCAGGGATAGTGCTTGCCATTTTCATTCGCTGTTCCATTGTAAGTGCGTGGGTCTGGATTTCACTCTGTGGAACAAAGAAGAATGTGATGCCAAGGATGTTTCTTTCAGCCCAATTGTATAGATCCCTTGGTGTTAGAATGGCATTTCCTTCGGTAGCTTGTAAACTTGCCCGCGTTACAAGGCGCATCACGGATCCTCCAATTCCATCACAGGGACTTTTCCCATGTGAAGTGGCAAAGAAATGCCATTCTGCATTGATGTTGAAATCAGTTTTATGAAAACATAAATTGATGAAGTTCTTGCAATTTTTGTATTGGGAACTTGCTCCATCACTGAAATAGTGCACATGCTGCAGATGCGGCAACTGATTTTATTTTTTTTAATTCTGTGTAATCGTACCCAACCTAAAAATTGATGTATGTTGTTTACCTATAATTTACTCGTTTTATGGTAATTTTTCACTTAAATTACAGAAGGGCCTTTTACGATATTTACGATTTGCCAAAGACTGATTAAAAATCGATAACACAGAAACTAAATGTCCAATTAAATTTCTGTTGATAATTTTGAAACCGCCAACTAATGTTACATCTGAGGCCGCATTATTGTTTTACAGTCGGACCTCGATAACTCAAACGTCCATAACTCAAATTTTCTATATCTCAAATAAATTTTTATTTCCCGACCAAAATCTCTATATTGCCCATGTTAAATTTTTTCTATAACTCAAACTTTATAACTCAAATATTTCT
>JAVBJR010000669.1:0-2789 GCA_031546965.1 Dysgonomonas sp. | reverse complement strand
TATATCCCCCCTTCGTGGTCACCAGCCGACTCATTTCATTCACTTCTTGCGATGAATGTTAGGATCCGGATCCAGCCTGACTATGGGATGCGGGCCGGCGAAGGGATCCCCCTTACGTCGTAATTTTGTAAATATGCATGCCGCGACAGTGATGGCGTTTGTGGCAACTGCCTTTCAAAACTCCAATTCATAATTTACGCTCATGTCGATTTATAAATAAACTTAGTACCCATAAAACATAGTTTTTTTTATTCACGGCTTGCTTATAAATAAATCTTGTCAATATTTTGGAGGGGTAATGCCTCTAAGAAGGTTAGTATTGTCCCTTACAGGGAGATTGCACAGTATCTTAACATAAAAACATGTAAGCAAGGAATTGGAAATGGTAAACCATATGTGCATATTATTGTATTTTATTTAAAAATTGATTATGTGGAATTTTGGGAATCACATTTTTCATGACGTGATTGTGCTCTTCAATATATAATTTAAAAATGTAGTATCTGTATGTACACAATGTGAAGCTGGATGGACGTCATGCATGCAGAGAAGCAATCGTGCATGACAGAATCAATGAAAGCAAGCTGTTTACTTTCCTGCCAATTGGTGATTGCATGTACAATCATTTCACTGCATTCAACGCTACAAACCTCCATTGTGAGCAGTAAATCAACAGGCATTTATTTGACTAATTGGATACTGCGCTTCAACTTTGAAATTGGAACTAGCGCTCTATTTTTAGGAGTTTACAAAATAGAAGTCCCATATATTGTGAGGAAATTGCGGGGTTTTCGTGAAGCATATCGCACTACATATTGTATATTGGTGTGACATGCAGGTGTATTATCTGAAATGAAATTGCGAAATTTGGTTTAACTGTCCTGGGTTTTGCCATATTCGAGCCAGATATAAATAATTTGCAAAATTAATAATACATAGTATTAACTGCACGTTTACCGGTATGCAAGGTGCTGCAAGAAATTAGGGTGATTGGCCTTGTCTTGCATGCATGAGCATACCACAAGTTGTGGTATGCTCATGCCGCATAGTATAATTTAAAGTGTCTATAGACACATTAATATAGGAAATGTCCCAACATGGTGATCAGCATCTGCTAGAAACACACATAATTTATACAGTTATGCGAGTTAACAGACAAATATAGCATTTAAGCACACATTGATTATCGATTGCGTTATCGAGCATAAATCTTGGAACAGAATTTGGCTAGTATGGCCATACGAAATTGAAAACACTACAACGATCATCCTGAATGAATGGACAAATATACTTAATGACACTGTCTAAAATATGCATATCACAAAAATTGAAGTACGTGGCAAACTTTTTTAAAAGTACTATTTGCCATCCAATTATATGTCACTTCACACGTTTCTGACGGTTTTCGTGGTGGCACGGCGTTACATTATTAACATGCATGGAAGCATTCTTAGTCACGTCTTCATATATAGTATGCACGTATAGTGGGTCCCGTATAGTATGTTGTAGCGATTTTTTAATACGGGACTCTGCTTTTTGCGGGGTACAGATATCCGTCTACTTTTTGACTATCGGCGAGAAAATGCGATCAGGCATGTAATCAGTAACAGCAAGAGTGGATGAAGTTTGGTAACAGTACCTATACTACCTATGAACCTATGAACCCTGTTTTTCTTCTCATGAAATGGCCTATAATATACTGTTTATACTGTAATTGCTGATCTCATTTTGTTTGTTCGACATAATTATAGTTTTTGATAAAACTTGCATTTATCTGGTCCACATTATTCTAAACATTTATAAGTTAATTTCCCGTAAATAAAGTACTGTAGCTAAGCTACTTCAGCAGTGTGAGGTATAGTGTCCCATAACCTTCCTGTTTTAACTGAAGACTTAAAAAAATTATTTTCCCATGGATGGTACATTTCAAGAATATATTTAAACTGAATCATGTCACCCGTAAGTCTTCCCCTCTAAAGTGGCACAGGATGTAGCAAGAGATATGATTCAGGTTTTCCCATTTAGTGGGAAAGTAGGACAAGATGACAGTTCAAAAATTGTTTTAACAAAGATCTTTACTTATGATGTGGTTGACCTTTCTACATGTGCACTTGAAAGTTTAATACATTTTAGATGCGTATTTGTATACGCTAGTTTGTAACCACGCAGTTATATAATTTCATTCAAACTATAATAAATTTGATTTTGCCGGAATAAAGTACGCTTCCAATCATAACTTAGATTTACATTGTTGGTATTGTGCCAAAAGTTATTTTGTTAACAATTGTCGTTTGCACACATCCGCAATTTAGTATTCTACACCTAATTTCTCTGGCAATTATTCTGGCCTAAGTGATATTTGCTTACGCCATTATTGATATTTAATTGTCTGCACAATTATCCAGCTGGTGCAATCAAACAACTAATTTGATGGTTTTGTTAGCTTAAAAGCTAGTTTTCAATTGTCTTTTTAAGAGCATGAGTATTTCAAAACTGCTAGCGATGACAGATAATGTATGCAGCAAGAGAAACATGGACAATTGGCTATTTGCAACAGCATACACATACAACTATTGTTTGAACAATATTTGAAGGCTGCAAGCAAAGCACGAGCAGCAGAACAGTGAATTTGAAACACAAACACATTTTACCTTTGACGAATTGTTTGAGAGCATTCATCGGAGACTGAAAATTATTCATGGTTGAGCGTTGAATCTTCTCTGATCCCAAAAGTGACGTATAGGACCTGACTCACGTGACCCTAATAACTCGCGATTCATGGGGATAGG
>JAVBJR010001147.1:0-2816 GCA_031546965.1 Dysgonomonas sp. | reverse complement strand
CCCTAAACAGTTTGAATGGGATGTGTCTAGTTCATATGGACACATTACACATGCGTTGAAAGCTGAAAGGCTGGTGGAAAATGTGAAGCTTAGAGGAGCACACATACATAAACACTATGCAATTCAGATGCAAAAGAGATGTTTTCATTCCATACAATTCTATGTATAGGTTATAATAAAGGTACGTGGTACACAAGCAGCAAAAGAAATAATGAATACTGAAGGCGTTTTTGTAAGGACCTTACAATGTATATTTTGCATCTTTCGGTTTAGTACTCTCAATATATAACCTCAGTATAACCTTTCACTACAAAATGTAGAGTTGGGTATTGCTTATTTTTTAGCTCAAACTTTAAACCTTACAAGAAGTTTCTTTCATTTTCACTTTCATCTTTGTGGTGGTGATTAATAAATCCATTTATGTATATATGCATGTTCATTTAAATATACATACAATGATGTTTTTACAACATCTACATTTTACCGTTCTTCAATCTATTATGAATACTATACAGGGTGGTTCAAAAGTCTGTGGAAATCGTTAATAACTTGGACAGGAAGTGACAGCCAACAGAAATGATGACATTTTTCTCTGTAACATGGCAGGGGGGCATTCATTTATGGCGCTATCGATGACCTTGGAACATTCCTTAAAGGTCAAATGGATTCTAACTTGGCTAATGTTGCGCTAGGTGGGTATTTAAATTAGGAAATTAGAGTCAACAGTATTCTGAGGACGTTGGTGAAAACAGATTTGAAATTGGTGAAGAATTGCATGAATTATCGCGATCCGAGTTTTGCTGTTCCCTCTGAAAACGGACTGCCCCGCCAAACCTGTGATGCTATCCAGGGTAGCGTTACATCAGGCTGAAACCGTTCACACACATTTATTATCACAAAAGTGATTTGCAATTAGCAGTCTATTGTTAAGCGTGCCCAAATGTGCTTAGTTGCAGAAGGCCACCATATTAGGTTTGGATTTCGATTCTCAGTAGCGTGCACATGTATACATTTTTTTATTTCATAGCAATGTTGCCTGAAAGTGAAGACACATTTCAGATTAAGCATCATTTCAATAAAAGCATCGTTCACAAAGGGAAAGCTATCTACATTTCAAAGGGGATGTGTTCATACATGACACATACACAATTAATAGCAGCTGAACTCTAAATTCAGACTGTTTTCAAACAATTATCAATAATTTCAGGCTGACTACTGATTATTTATAAATGTATGTGAACGGTTTCAGCCTGATGTAACGCTACCCTGGACTGCATCACAGTTTGGCGGGGCAGTCCGTTTTCAAAGGCAGCAGCAAAACTCGGATCGCAATAATTCATGCAATTCTTCACCAATTTCAAATCTGTTTTCACCAACGTCCTCAGAATACTGTCGGCTCTATTTTCCTAATTTAAACTACCCACCTAGCGCAAAAATTGGCAGAGGTCGAATCCATTTGACCTTGAAGGAATGTTCCAAGGTCATCGATAGTGCCATCAATGAATGTCCACCTGCCATTTTACAGAGACAAATGTCATCATTTCTGTAGTTTGTCACTTCCTGTCCAAGTTATTAACGATTTCCACAGACTTTTGAACCACCCTGTATATATATATAGTAGGAAATATAGTACTACCTTTAATAGTATTTAATTAAATAGATTTATAGCTATGTTTGAAGAACTTCACTTCAGCTTTTCCCATTAGTAGTGTACATATGGAAGATAAATTAAGGTCATCAAAATGATAACATGTTTTCGCTCCATATATGAAATACATTCAACAATTATCTGGGGCATTTGGAGTGAAATATGTATGCATAATATCTTATATAAAATGCCTTTGCAGTTGGCTAAAATGGAAAACGATTGTTTGCATCTCGACATCAGAGATGTAATTAGTTTACGATGTTATATGCTATATGCGTTGGCTTCATTGATGATAGATCGTAAAGAATGAAGAAATAAAGTCGAGATTAGACAGTATGCGGTTTGAAAAACTAAGATTTGAAGACCGAGGGAAGAAATGATTAGTGTGCTTGGCAAGTGGTGCGTAATAGCGATGTTAACGCTAGAAATGTTCTCTAATTTTGAACTCCTCCAAATTTCCGAGATAAGGAAATTCACCTCGAGTCGATCGACTCTTTTTAATAAAATTACATGTATATTATGCCTAAGAGGCTAACATCCGTGGAATTGCAAACAATTATAAATGTGCAATGCTATCACACAAAATTTTGCTAAATGAGGTTCCTCATTATTTTTAATCATTTTGTCAATTAAAATAAGGAGTCCACTACAAGTATATAGTGGAATCCTATCGCACTATTGGAAATGAGAGTGAATTTGCACCTTGACTTTGTACCCAATGTACCAGATAGCAAAAGGAAGTGTTGCCTTACACAACTTCATTAGTATACCATTAGACAATGATGTAGCAGCTAGTTTTCATTGTTCTACTCTAATCATCTATATATGCAAGGTGTTATTCAGGTATAGAAAGAAGTTGCCAGGCGAATAACATGGAATCTATCAGGAAGTTTTAAGATTTCAATTGTTAAGGGCATATACCCTATATATAGGATGTAAGTTATGGCGAATGTCCAAAAAGCTTTAGCCAATGAAAATTGGTGGACTTTTGTTTGGCCCCACCCATCATGTTTTCATTGATTAAAGTTTTTTTTATACATTAGTCATATCCCTCAGTTCCTGTTTCTGTTAGTGCAATCTTGACAGCAGTTGCCATATACAACATAAAGATGAAAATCCTTTCCTTGGTTGGTATTTCATGGCTGTCTTTACTTACATTTCTACATTT
>JAVBJR010001221.1:0-3199 GCA_031546965.1 Dysgonomonas sp. | reverse complement strand
CCTAACATGGGGCCCAATGGGGGACCAGCAAGTGCCATTCCAGCTGGGATGTTTGTTTTCATTTTAGGGCCGTGAATTACTTTCTGAATTATTTTCTTGGCTCCTTTCATCTTCCCACTTGCCACTCGAGACATTATTATTATTAAAAGAACAGTTACTATCGATCAAAACCGGATTATGGCTTAATTATTCCTTATTCGTTCAGTTTATATAGTAAAGAAGCTATTCGTACAGAATCAGAAAAAAGTTCCAACTCTACACTGCAGATGGCGCTGTGACCTATGAACGTTTTTGTAGACGCCATCTTGTTCCCAATACGCGTTTTCGCCGTTTTCTCCGTTAAATAACGATTTTGTCGAGAGAAAAAAACATCAGGGAACATGAATACGTTTCGACGCGCTGCGGTTCTTTTATGTTCTCTGATATTTTTTCGAAAACATCGTTATTTAACCGAGAAAACGCGTAAATAAATACCCGTTTGGAACAAGATTGGGAACAAAATGGCGGCGGTTGTCGCTACTTTGTTACTATACAGGGACTCTACAAGCGCGTCACAGATCTTTTGTACATACCTGGCCCGAACGACTCTTGACTATTTTCGAGGTTTTGACTAGTTTAAGTTAGACTGGAGTTTATATTAAGGTAGGTTAAGTTAATTCTTGGTTAAATTTAATAATCTAAACATATGAGAAATAACGATCCGGAATGTGATATGAGAGGAAGATCTATGATGCGCTTGTGGAACCAAGTATTTGCGTTATTCGCTGACGGATCCCTTTTGGCAGATTTATTACGGGCGCTCGATTATTTCTGGGCGGCAATAAAATTCATAAAAACATAAAATTAGGTGTAAATTTATCGATATGTGAAATATTTTGAAATGGAAATATCCAGGATTATAGATCCGCATGTGTATTATGAACCCCGAAAAGTCGCGTTTGAGATCCGATCCGAATCCGATCCGCGTCCTTTGCGTTCGAAAATGGCGGCTCTTTTTGGTGGCGCGTTTCGTCGTCATCTGGGACAAAAAATCGGATTCATCGCAGAAATATGTTTGAAATCTTCGCCTAGGACGACATCCGTACTATACAGGGTGCTTAGAATCGTTATATAACATTGTCAGGAAGGAAAATCGGGAAATATTACAAATCTTAATTGTTTTTAATTACTCGATGGCGAATTTTTGCAGGAAAAAAGTACAGCAACAACTCAGCCATCGACTGAACGTTCCGATTCGGACAGACCTCAATTTCCGGGTTCTAAATCGAAATGGACGGAAAGTCTGGAATTCGTTCAGCCCGATTTGTACGATGGAATCCCAGTTTACAGGGTTTTAGACCGAGATGGCAACATCATCGATCCATCTCAAGATCCAAAAGTATATAATTGTGCTACAAATTTTTATCATTATTTTTTACATACAGTACTATATATAGGAATATAACTTAACCTTGATTTCAAAATGTGTAATGACATATTCCATATGTTACAGTAAAAAATAATAGAACTAGAAATCCTGGAATTATTTCAAAATGTTAATTGTCCTTGAAATCCTGGAATTTTGATATTAATCCTGGAAAATGTGTAATTTTTGATTTTTGACACTGTATATAATTTTGTTTTTGTTTGTTTGTTTTATTTCTGTGTTCCTCTTCTAATTTGCTTGGATTAAAATACCAATTTCACATGAGACTTTTGAAATTAGATGCTTCATTCCACTTATTCATCAGTTTTTAAAGGATTAATGTGATTTGTTATGTAACTATCTTTCACTTTATGTATTTTGTGTCCTGGAAAAAAATTATAAATATCCTTGAAAATACTGGAAATGTACTGGAATTTTGAAATGAAAGTTTAGTAGACACCCTGTAGAACAATTTACATCCCACATATAGTTTCCCAATGAGAAATGTATTAACAATGATTATTATAGTACTATATGGATGAATTAAACTTGTATTTTGTTTAATATTTTGTTTAAAAATAGTACCAATTTATGATGGCAGACTTTATTTTTTTGCCTTGTTTTTAAAGTATATCATTATCTTAGTGCATCTTAAAATCTATTTGCATGTAGGACCAATATGTGAACATTATTTTTAAAATAATAAAAGCACTGTACATATAATTGAATTAATTCAAATTTACCTCAATGGAAGCATTCCATCTTCAATCAAAGTCAATCTTTTAATTATGGCCAAGTCACATTATGACCAAAGAATCTCCTAATCTAACCTGGAAAACCTGTATTTTGACGTAAACTGCTGTTGATTTTGGCTGGAGATATTGAATGTTACAGCAACACCCAAACAGTAATTTGAGTTTTGTTTTCATTAATTCAATGTCTGTTTCAGCTTGACAAGGAAATGACCATCAAAATGTACCATAAGATGACGATGCTGAACACGATGGACCGAATATTGTACGAATCCCAACGTCAAGGGCGTATTTCATTTTACATGACCAATTACGGCGAAGAAGGGACTCACATAGGAAGTGCCGCTGCCCTCGATGACGGGGACCTTGTGTTTGGACAGTACAGGGAAGCAGGCAAAGTATTTGGTCACCGTGTCTGCGCGATGACCCCGTGCGGTTCATTACTAACGTGCAACACGTTTCAAATTTATTTAAAGGTGTTCTTATGTGGAGGGGATTCACGTTGGACGAGTTCATGAACCAGTGTTATGGCAACTCTGAGGATCAAGGGAAAGGAAGGCAGATGCCGGTTCACTACGGCTCTCGCCGCTTAAACTTTGTCACCATTTCTTCCCCGTTGGCCACTCAGATGCCGCAAGGTGAAACTCTCGCACACTTATTAGGGCGGTTGCCTTATGAATAAGATTGCGGTGTTGCAAACCGTTTGTTACTACATTCAATGACATTCTAAAAAGTTATTAATATATCTCAATGTGTATTGGCGAGGAAAGTGGAATATAGGTGGCGCTGCGATTACGCAAAACGGCGCCGATACCGGTACTATCGGGCGTACCCTACGTGTTTACATTGGTTGGCTCCAATTTTCACATCGGATTAGTTCAAATTTGGTAATATGTAGGCGATAAAACACGTTGCCAACAGGAAGGAAAGGCAATTCTTAATGGGAACCGCATCATTTGTTGTGGTTTACTTGAAAAATAAACGTGATATGTCGAGTCGTGGCTCTGTACGTGTTTGCAGACATCACTTATTAATTACAGGA
>JAVBJR010000899.1:0-3984 GCA_031546965.1 Dysgonomonas sp. | reverse complement strand
AGTTCGATCAACGCCATTTTTATCAGACTTGACCAATTCAATAAGAATTTGAACAACTTGGTACTTGTTCAAAGTTTCAAGTTATGGAAAGAGTAAGGACTAGATCATATTTACAAACAATCTGATTTTAGTGTGTATGATTTTAAATGAATGGGTACCTATGCAGTCAAATTAATCATAAGCATGCATGCATAAATGCAAAATTAATAATTTAATCAAATTATACACTTAGCACGTGAACCTGGCTATTTTATAATATTAATATAATAACCAACAGTAGGAAGGAAATGCACACCTCATTTTAAGGTGTGCTGCAAACTTGTAGATGATGGTTGAGATGCCTAGCATAAAGTAACTAGCATTTCCCATCATTTGCATAACTGAAGACTAAATGTCTTTCATTTTTAAAGATTAATATCTGTAGGTCAAACCTCACATTGTGGCAATGTGGGCGGCACAACTTTTAATGTACTTTACAATCTTGAAATGACAGCAAAACAACGAATATGCGTTGCTACAACAGCAGTGCAACATCAAAACAACGTTCCGCCTCTTGTCAAAAAGATGTCATAAGTTGTATTTCCGAGCCATGAGACCAAAACAGCAACGTCATATGGGATGTAATCGCAACTAATGAACAACGTGATTCTTGAATGTATGTACCTTCTGTGATGCCATATTTACTCATACTGTAACATCAATACCACATAATGATCAAATTTTAGTTGCGCCAAAAATCCTCAAAATAATTACTTGTAATGGTTTGACTGTCAACACCCTGAATAGATATTGGGTCTGTGAACAATAAAAAGCAAGTGCTGCAGAGATTGTACTCAGAGGTGAATATCAAGGTTCGAGCATGTTCTTCGAACATTTAAATAAAAAGTTGGCAAATGCAATTGTTGTGCAACCACTTTGTTTGCCATGAGGATCTACTTCAAAACAGAAGTTCATACTTGGGACTCCATTTTATTCATCTCATTTGGAATATGCGCTCCAAATTTCATGAGGCAAAGCACTTGCTCAAGTTTTATTCAACAGGTCCATTATATATACAGTGCGTTTCAAGAAAGATTGCGGTCGGGAGGGCCCCACCCCCGACCTGTACTGCTTTTTGGGGGGTTTGGGTATTTGAAGCTTGCAGCTGCATTCGGAATCATGACGTCACTGGATAAAGGTGAACATGCAACAGCAAGCTTCAAATATACTCAAACCCCCCAAAAACCAGTAGTCAGGTCGGGGGAGGGGCCCTCCCGACCGCAATCTTTCTTGAAATGCACAGAACAAGGCTAATGCAGTATATTTGCAAAAATCCACACCTAGTATGGTTAACAACTTCAATGGCAGTTCATGCAACCTATTTATAGTATTACTCTGTTATGTGTTATATTAGCTGTAAAAAGTAAGATCTATGGTACTAAACATGTTTCTTTGACCGCATTGACTTTGAATTGCACTTACTCTTGAATATTTGATGCCTCTTATGTGGCACATCACGTTTATATTTCCTTTCACCTATTACAATGGCACCTCAGATTACAAGTAACTTGATTTGCGAGCGTTTTGCAAGACAAGCAAAAATTGTTATAGTCGCTCAATTTATGCGTTTTTGGGAATTAGTTTAACTTTGTTTGAAAGTGGAAATTCTACGGGAAGGAGTGGAGCATTTCTCCCAACTTAATCCAAAAATCTCGTAGATCGAGCGCTGCGCCAATAATAAACTAACTTGATAAACGAGCATGGTCTTGCAGTACGAGCATCACGTGATCACAAGCTACTGGGAATTGTCTCGCATGTTACGATATTTCCTCTTTGCGCGTGTGATGACCCAAAGCTAGCGTCGTTTGGGACTAAGCAGGAAGAGAAAACGCGCATTTTGTTGCACACAAGAATAATTCCGGCTTGCATGAAAATGCAAAAACTGCGAACATATGGGTGTGCGATCATGGGAAGCGGGCGATTTTGAAATTCGCCCGCCAATATGAAGACACACTTTTAAAGTCTAAATTTGAACTGTGTAGCTCAAACAGAAGGCAGTTGGTGTGGCGAAGGAAGAACACTGCCTATAAACCAGTCAACTGTATTGGTACTGTCAAGCATTCACAATTTTTAATGGTTTGGGGCTGCTTTTCTCAATTTGGCATAGGGCATATCACAGAAGTACATGGCCGAATGAATGCCCAATACTAGGGACATTCTGAAGGAACATCTTGGGGTTTCCGCAGAAGCAATGGGAACAATTGCATGTTCCAACATGACAATGATCCCAAACACATCTCTAAGTTCGTGAAGTCAAGACCTTTTTGGAATCACGGGAATTTCAAGTGTTGGATTGGCTTTCCCGTAGTCCAGACTTGAAACCCATTTAACATTTATGGGATGAGTTGGATCTTAGGATCCCCCAAGCTTGGCGAAAGAGCATGCAATTAAGACTTCGGGAACACCCTTTTTGAGGATTGGGGAAAGGCTGACAAGGAGGTTCCCGAAAAACTGTTGGAATCAATGCCAAGACACCTGGAAGAAGTGCTCCGAACAAATGGTGGTCCCACTAAATATTAAAAACTGGTTACATGCCTCCCAAATAACATTCCTCTTTGTGACTACTTACTTTTGAAATATGACATTTTTTTATTCCTGGAAGGCACAGGAATTTTTTTCATTGTTGTGATAAGTACATGTATGTATGTATTTTGCATTAATCATATTCATATACGAGTATTTTGTAATTAGTAACAAATCTAGTTTCCATTATTTCTTGTGAGGAAATTTGCTTTGATGTTTTGGATCACAAGCAAAATTCCGAGACTTGTCGTGCTCGCAAACCAAGGTTCCACTGTATTTCGCCGTTATTTCGTCAAAATGCTCAAAGTGCTGACTTTATTGAAATTGTATGAAGGTTAAGCGTGGCAATATAATCCCTGTTTTCATACATGTGCTAATTTAGTAACCTTGCATTTAATTGGGGTTACATTGTGCAGAATTTTACAATGTAAGTTACAATTCGCTTGAGTTGCAGAAATGACAAACTGTCTCGCTGTTATTATTGCGCACAGATACAAAGAAATAGAAAAGTACCAGTACATATCATTTTCACGAAAATATAACAGTTAAGGTTTCTAAAATGAAATTTTCAAAACGTTTCACTTGTAATCTAGGTGGTTTTAAATATTTTGTCAGTTTTGCATAAAAATTTAGTTTAAAACAAAAAATTGTGGTATGAAATAATATGTATCTGCGCAATTGATGTCAGTGAGAATGTGGCGCACCCATCTGAGTGCATCTTGAACACCATCTGAAATAGCCAAAATGTAATTAAAGTAAATACACTTGATGCTTTCATCTGTGTATATGCATGTCCGAGTTTGTATCACATCATACATTTGCATTATTTCTTAACTTTTTTCAAATTGCATTCTCTTAACGTTTGTTTAAACTCATTTGATGATTACATTTATGGAGGTCTGAAAATGATTATAACACTTTCAAATAGTTGTGAAGGCCAAATTAACTGTGTTAATTAGTATGGTAAGTGCTACCATGCATAGGTATTGCAAAAATTGTACTTATTGGGACTGTATTATGATGACATGTTGATTGGAAGGCTTTCCAGCCAATAGAATTGTAGTTGGAGAACCAGAAAATGTTTATTGTCATTTGTGATGCGCCCCTATTGACTGACAGTGGAATCTCAAGTAGCATTGTGCTGATCAGATGCTGCTGACTTGAAATTGTACTGTTAATGGTAAGAATTTTTTTATTTAAATGGCTTATTTAGGATTGTAGAACAATGCCACATACATTAGTTGCTTGCATTTCTTACATTGGCTACTTTTATTTGTTTTTGATTAATTACCTGCATTAATATAAACATTTTCAAGATAACAATGAGGAATGGCATTGGAGTTCAGTTGCTTGATGCAAGAGTGCTGGATGAAATTTCCAACCATGGTATGTACAACTTCCTCAACATTTAAATCATTTTTT
>JAVBJR010001276.1:0-4622 GCA_031546965.1 Dysgonomonas sp. | reverse complement strand
TCCGGTTTGGAGCTTATCCGTACCCCCCTGCTATCAGATGTCTGTAGCATGTGAGATTGCAACCATGTGCTGTTTTGGATGCCATCATGTTCCACAGGTGCATTCAATTCACTTTTTATAAAACTTCCATGCTTTTACATTGGCAAGCATTGTATTTTATTACAGGCAATCATTGTATGAGAAAGCAACACATTTGTACCACTACAAATGCTCAATTGTTAAGCCTACTGCAACTGTTGACATTATTAATAACTATATTTACATTTATGAAATAAATATTACATTTTACTTTTTAATTTATTAATTTATGCCAGAATTGTAATATGCTGGCCACTATAATAATTTTGTCTTTGGCCAATTATACATTTCACAACATGAAAACAATAAATGCAAAACACGTGTTGGAAACTTTAAAAACCTAGCTGACTTTATGTAGCAATACTTAAAAATTATTTCCAAGTAGTCAGAGTCAGACATTTAACTTGACCTGTATATATAGTAAATTGTGTGGATAAAATTTTGTAATAGTATATATTGTCAGAGAATAATTATAAAATAAATGTCAATGCTATTATATATATATATTTGGTTTTCTTAATAGGTGTAATTCCACAAAAATGGCTTTTCGTTGGCGGGACAACCATACTTTGCTATTACTGGAACATTATAGGCAATATGAATGCCTGTGGAACATTTCAAGCACTGAATTTAAGAATAGGAATTCACGAGAAAAAGCTAACAAATCAATTAAAGATGACATGGAAATCTCACAGTTTACAGTTGCTGACATCAAGGCAAAAATCAAGAACATGCGTACTTACTATAATTCGGAACTGAAGAAAATTACTGTATCTGAAAGAAGCGGCCTGGGTTTTGGAGAAGCATATGTGCCAAAGGTGTTTTGGTTTAAAGAGGCTGACCTGTTCCTGAGAAAAGTGTCTGCAGCCAAAAACGGCTCATCAAATCTGGTAAGTCATACAATAATCAAACTTTTATTGGCACAAAAACGAAAAGAGTTAAGGAAAGAATAACAACGCTGACAAATCATGGATATCAATACAGCTGCAAAATTGTTATAACACAAAACATACAAATTAAATTGTGCATACATTACAATAAGTACAATGCAACTATTATATCATATGCAATTGCCAAGGAACTGCTTCAGAGGTGACAAATAATTGTTTGCATTGGTCACGTTTTGCGGAAGCTGCCCGAGTGTGGTTATTGCTTGCACCCAATTGCACCACATCAACAAGCCCATCACTGTGCCCCTGCCGCCAAGACCCAGATATTATGCAGCCTGTTTCATGAGCTTCATCATCTATCATTCCTGGCAGTGTGTACGGAAAATTGCGGTTTGATGTTTTCCGCAGCCAATTGTGGATAGTACAAGTTGTTTTAACAACCACTTCAGTGGTCTTCAATCCAAGGTCAATAGCTTTTTCATAAATTCGGAATTTCGAAACCAGGATATCAAATGCATTTTCCACAATTTTGCAAGCACGTGAAATTCTATAATTAGCCACTCTCTGATCTAGAGTTAGTGGCCCACACCGTGAGTACGGTTTTATTATACGAGTTGTTAGAGGGAATGCATCATCTACAACAAATACACCTTCCTGTGGGAAATCAAATAAATTATTATCCATTTCCCTTTTCAGTGCAGACTTGGCAAAAACTGCACCGTCATTAACCCGTATATTGGTTCCCATATCCACATACAAGAAACAGTAATTGACATCTACACTGTTAATAAAATAATGCTGAAGTCGTGTTTATAGTTATAGTTTTGTGATCCAGAGTGTGATGGGCACCGAATCACAACATGCTTTCCATCCATAGCTCCCATGCAGTTTGGGAAAGTCCAGCAAGTGTAGAAATCGCGCTGTATTGCTTTTCATTCTGATTGTGTTGTTGGTACCTGGAGAAAAAACTTTTGTTATGATGTTTGCACACAAGAATTTCTCAAATAATTGTGTTGAACAATGCGATAACATATCATTTTTTTAGGATTCCTGTATCGCTCAAACACAATTGGAACCTGATGATGAGGAACCAGCTGATGAAATTCATGTTCCACCAGAAATATTGTCGGAAGGAAACAACCCTTCAAATGAAATGCCAACACATTCAACAGAAAGAGAAAACATGCAACCCAAATTACTGAAGTTGATGTTGCAATTACCAAGCTGCAAAACATCTCCAATCAATGCCTTGCAAACAAAAATGAATTTGACATATTCTGCAGAAGTGTTGGAGCCCAATTAAAAAAACATGAAGTTGCATAGGGCTATTGCATGTCAAGACAAAATCCAGTCGCTTTTGACTCAAGAACGTATCCAAGAGTTAAATACGCAAGCGATGCTATCAATGCACACTTCATCTAAACAGCCACAAAAAAGATTGGACGATGAACATAGCTTTCGCGGTGTTATGTCACTTGAGGAATATATTAACCCATTGATGTAATGCACATTTGAAAAGAAAATGTATGTTTTGTTTGTCACTAGTCAATAATTAATAAGAATGCTGTTGTTAAGAACTAGTGTTTTCAGATCAAAATTGTTGTTATATATATTACATTTTGATTCCAACATCTCTTAGTACATATATTGTAATGGTTGCACATGCAAGTTATTACACTTAAACATTGTTTAATTAATATGCAGCACAATTAAATATTCCATATAGATAAATTTACAGAAAACTATTTTCACAGTCAATTTATTTTTCTTTGTATACCTCCTAAAATAATTAATGAAATACATTTGCAGCCAAACTGAACTGTGGAGATCGCAAAATATTTTAAAAAGGAAATTAGAATTTACAGTATTTAAGAAATGGTGGTGTATGTTAAAACCCATTGAGTGTTCTATTTTGTTATTCTCTAATCAGTTTTTATTTGCCCATTGGTAAAGATTCAATGTTATCAGCAAATATATAATACTATTTATTCAACAATTGTTCAACTTGGTTTGTTGCATTTCAGTCAGTTTTGCATGTACATTGCTCACAGCCATCACAATACACAGTACTGATTATTTAATATTTTACCTTTATGAAGTCTTGCAAAACCTGGTAGATTGCACCACAAACTTCGGCAGAAATTTAGATATGCTAAGGTAATTAAATACGGAGAACATTAAGACATGCATGTTTTATACATGACTGATATACATATGTATTCACCAAACTCTTCAGTTATTATTCGTAATCATTATAAAAGTAATCCATATTTAATAAATCACATGCATGCATGATAATTAAAAAATATATACATTCATTAATGTGAAGTTTGTTCATATGCATGACTACTACGGAATGTGTGTGACATGTTCCCTTGTCACTTAATTTCATTATAATTAATTCCACTGTTCATTATTTGCATGGTGAATACAAGTAATAATCATTTTTACATTAAATTAACTGACCTTGTTTTTGGAACTCTGTAAAGAGCAGCCAGGCTACTAAAACTATCCCCAGTAGCAAGGAATCGCAGAGTAACTTGTAACTTCAGCCTTGCATCAAGTGCAGGTCTCATTATGGTGTATGATTTCTGGATATTAGGAGGAATTTTGTCCAAAAGTTCTTCAAATTGTGCAGGAGACATTCTCAAATGATTCATGTACGAATCAATGTCTTCCTGTACCCATTCAACAAGCAGATTGCTAGATGCACCTAATTGCTGTCTCCTAGCTATCCAAGGTTTGATCCACCAACGCCTCAACTTCCTTTTTTTTTCATGTCAGCCAACAAATTAGCTGCCAACTGCAGTAATTGTTCATGAATGATACCTATCCCAGCTTTCATGATTGCTCTTTGCGCCATCTTGTTTTTGTCAGCAATGGTAAGCAATGGGCAAAATTATTGCCAAGTGTAGACAGTACTGACAAGATTTTTGCTTGCAATTTTATTGCTTTGCAGAAATTGCTCAATAAAATTGCCTCGTGTAAACTCCCCTTAAATTACATTTATGTTTCATTGAAACTAAAGCCCCGTTAACATGAGGCAATTTTATAGAGCAACTTTATTGCATGGGGCACGTTTGAACGTTTGAACAGTTATTGCCGTAAACACGCTTTCAATTTTATTGCTCAAGTTTCTTGCCAATTGCCAGAAGTAGACTCCGGGTCTACTTTTATTGCTCAAGAAACTTGAGCAATAAAATTGACCAATGTAGATAGTGTTTCAATTGGCAATTTTATTGCCATTATTAATAACTATATTTAAATTTGTGGAATAACTATTACATTTTGCTTTTTAATTTATTAATTTGTGCTATACTATTTTCAAGCCAAACCTTGCACCGGGGTTCCACCCTCCGCCAATACCCACACCCACCACAAATCCCCTCAGGAGGGCGTGGCAGTCCAATCACAAACTCAACCTTTAAGACAGGAGGATGGGGAGGGTGGAGCTACCGGTGCAAGGTTTGGCTTGAAAATAGGATAGAATTGTAATATGCTGGCCACTACAATAATTTTGTCTTTGGCCAATTATACATTTCACAACATGGAAGCAATAAGTGCAAAACATGTGTTGGGAACTTTAAAAATCTAGCTGACTTTTGTAGCAATACTTGCAAATTATTTCCATGTAGTAGAGTCAGACTGTTGACT
>JAVBJR010000591.1:0-2997 GCA_031546965.1 Dysgonomonas sp. | reverse complement strand
GTTTGTTTGCAGTAACTTTCAGGTGTTTGTTTGTTTGTTTGCAGTAACTTTCAGGTGTTTGTTTGTTTGCAGTAACTTTCAGCTCATTTTTACACAACTTCTACACATTCTAGAGAGCTGAAATTTGGTTTGAACATCAGTCTCACGGTATATTACCCCAATCCAATTCGGATTACGAATTTTAGGGGCCAAATGCGCGGGTTTTTCTATCTCAAAAACCAAAGTGGGGGTAGCTGCATGTGTTGTTTTCACTGCACAGCCCATGCGGCAGTGACGGCGCTTGTGGCAACGGACTTTAAAAACTCAATTTCATAATTTACGCTCAAGTCGATTTATATAAATTAACTTAGTACCCAAAAAACTTAGTTTTTCCCGGCTTGTTAAATATTGAACATGCAAAGGATAAAACATCTAACTTTCCTTCCTTATCCTAATAAAAAAACTAAATAATCAAATAAAACGTGTTTTGATGTGATTCGTACGTACCATATTTGACAGGAATGCAGTGTCCTCCTCTTGGTTCTTTGATCAACGGCCAGATGAACTGCTACAACTTGGATGGCAGTTACAGATGCGATGTGACATGCAACAAGGGCTACCGTCTGCCCAGCAGTTACAAGTTCCTCGAGAGGGGCTACATAGAGTGCGATGAACACGGAGGTGGCTGGGACTTCCAGAAAGGATCACCGGCAACTCGTCTTCCAGACTGCTTAGGTCCATCCAATCCTTCACTTTTTAGATTATAGAATCCAACAAGTCGTACTCAAATCGTTCATTTTTATCGCGTGAAGGTGAACTGCCATCGACATCGCTGTCTTCTCGTCTCACCTTCAACATCTCGGTACTGAGTTGCAACAACAGCCGGTTAATCGAAGACCTTTCCAAATACGTAAAAGAAGCTTTGCTGCAAAAGAACAAAGACACGTGTCAAGATGTTACGTGCGACGCGGTAGCGCACAAGTGCTCGCGTAACTCATTGGTCACCACGTGGACGGTGATGGCCACGTACACTCCTCCGGAGAAGGACTACGACTACGCCGTTCCAGAGGCCGAGGAACTCATCGAGAAGTTGCACATGGATACGCAGACGTTGATCCATGAAGACGTGAAGTTCTTGATGACGTTGAGTGACAGGTTCGGCGCGGAGCTTCTTGACGAAACTTTACATATCAGTCATATAGATCTGATCTGCGACAGAGCAGGATACGCCGTAGATCCATCTTCGTACAGATGCGGTGATTATTGAGACGAATGAGTCTCGCAACACATTAGACCTTTCAAATGAAACGCTGACAATTTTTGTATTTGTTTGGGGTAGGTATTTAAAGCAATATACATGGTGGATAAAAAGTCTGTACCATTCGTTAATAGCTTTTTAAGCATGACTTGTATCAAAAAAGAAATAATGCGGACAAATAGTAAGTCATATGTGCCCTTGCCAATGGTGCCAAAATTACCTAACCTTGACCATTGTTTCAAGGTCATCCGTGTTCCAACTTTTGAACCGTGCGAGATAGGACACAATTTCGAATTATAAACTTGAAGAGCGCATCCGATTTAGTTAATTAAAATTACTTTCGGGAAATATTGATGCATTTATAAACCTTAGGGGAATTTTTGAATACGGGGCTCTAAGATGAATGCTGTGCATTGTAGTGAAGTGACATCACATTTACTGAGGGTTAGCACACAGGGCAGGTTGCAACTACAACTTGCACGTTTATTTTCATACAGACCAAGCAGCAAACTTCATAAAACCCTCAGTAAAAAAGGAGCCACTTCACTGCACTGTAGCGCACAGCATTTGTCATCTCAAAAATTTCTCCACGGTTTATAAATTCACATAACTTCCTGAAAATAATTTTTATCAACTAAATCGGATGCGCTCTTCAAGCGCCTAATTCGAAGTTGTGCCCTATTTTGCACGGTTGAAAAGTTGGAACAAGGATGACCTTCAAACAAGGGTCAAGGTTTGATAATATTGGCACCATTTGTAAGGGCACGTATGACTTCCTATTTGTCCGCATTACTTTTTTTATACATGTCATGCGTAAAAAGCTATTGACGAAAGATACAGACTTTTTATCCACCCTGTATAAGGAAGTTCCGTGTACAAGGGTTCGTTAGAAAAATGCAGCGTTGTCATTCAGGAATATTGTTCGTACTTCTTGATGAGATAGCAGGTTCCGTCCAAGCAATAGGACTGGTTGCTCCTTAAACCACAGGGACACTGCGGTGATAATCTCTACACTAAAGTTGAATAGTTACCATTTGTAACTTTTTCCATGTGTTCATACCCTAAAAACTTTAAATAGGCAACTATTCAACTCTGACGCAGACATTGTTTTCGCAGCAATCCAGTGGTTTAAGGAGCAACCAGTCCTATTGCTTGGACGGAACCTGCCATCTCCTCAACAAGTACGAACAATTCCTGAATGACAATGGTGAATTTTTCTAACGAACCCTTGTACATGGCACTTCCTTATATATTGCTTTAATTAAAGGAGAACTGAACAGGTTTTTGACATACCAATATTCTTCAATAAACATGAAGATGAAGTAAAAAGAAACTGTTTGCCACTTCCCGTTTCGTAATACGACGAATATTGGCTTAGATATGTTAAGAAATCTTAGCTATGACGTAAGCAGAAAGGAGCATGGTTTAGGGACTCGAGCGACTTCTCAATGCTAAATTCGGCAAAATCGAACCTTTTGCCTCCGATGACGTAATTTTTCGCTTGCGCAGATCGCAAATCGCACTGCGAATAAATTTCAGAAAAATTTTCTGACACTTGCAACGTGTTTTCTGACATGTTTTCAGCTACTGGACAAAGTTTCAGGGGGGGTTACAAAACCAGTTCAGTTCTCCTTTAAGTCAGGGTTCATACCATATTCAGGGAAACCTGGAAAATCAGGAAAACTCAGGGAAATTGATATAAATATAGTATAATAAATAATTTTAATGTCTTTAAAATTACTTAGAAAAATAGTTGCAAA
>JAVBJR010000422.1:0-3738 GCA_031546965.1 Dysgonomonas sp. | reverse complement strand
ATTAGAGAGCCTTTATACTGAGAGAGTGGCCATCGCCGCCATTTATGTGCTAACTCGCCCCGCCCACCCTACCGACGCCCCGCCCACCCTGTCTTCAAAAATCTGTTTTTATTAATTACCAAGTTTTCACAAAATTTTTATACGTTTGTCATGCATGGGCCCAATGGTCACATTCAATCCAAAGGGCCCAATAGCCCCAATGGAATCCAAAGGGCCCAATGGCCCTAACACAAACAAAAGGACCTCATGCAATCAAATGGGCCAAATAGTCCTTTTAGAATCCAAAGGGCCCAATGCAGTTCAAAGGGCCCAATGGTCCCAATGCAACCCAAAGGGCCCAATGGCCCCAATGCAACCCAAAGGGCCCAATGGTCCCAATGCAACCCAAAGGGCCCAATGGTCCCAATGCAACCCAAAGGGCCCAATGGTCCCAATGCAACCCAAAGGGCCCACTGGTCCCAATGCAACCCAAACGGCCCAATGGTCACAAAACAACCCAAAGGGCCCAATGGTCCCAATGGAATCCAAAGGGCCCAATGGCCCAAACGTAAACAAAAGACCTCATGCAATCGAAAGGGCCTAACAGTCCTTATGGAATCCACAGGGCCTGATGGTCATTACAGAAGCCAAAGGGCCTAAGGGTCCTTTTGCAATCCAGAGGGCCAAATGGTTCTTATAAAATCCAAAGGGCCCAAACGGAATCATTTAAAACACGTCATTTATGCCGAGATCATTTTTTAATAAACTTTCAGTAGCCAAAAAAACTCCAATGATTTTTATGTTAATCCTGTTGTTTCTATTTCAGGTAATTCACCTATATTCTTCTGTTAGATTTAACAAAATGCTGTTTGAATTCTCTTTATGCAATATCTAAATAATCACCACTCGCAATTGTTTAAAGTAAAAATACGAGAACAAATGCAGTGATGATAACAGATATTTTAAATAAAAAAGTTGGAAAAGTGACCAATTTAATTAGAAAAAGTTGGAAAAGGTGACCAATTTAACATCACTGCGAATGCATAAGCTGAACCGGAAGTAGAATAAAAGCATCTTAACTAATTTATATAACTCTTGGTTTAATTTATATGAAATATACTTCTGTTCGCTTTTACATTCGATCACAAAATAATCTTAGAATCTCGTTTTTCATGTACATTGCAAATTTGCGATACATCAAAGATGAGTTTCGTATTGACATGACGTAGCTGGATTCCGTTCTTTGTTTTACGCGTGAATTTCATGAATGTTTCATAATAATAATGATAATGATAATGATAATGATAATGATAATGATAATGATAATGATAATGATAATAATAATAATACATTACATAATTACAGTTGAATATTATTATCTTCATATAATTCTTGAGGTAATACAAATTCTTCCATTGTAATAACAGGAACATTAGAAAAGTATGGTCCCTAAAAAGTAGCGGAAACTAATGTTTGTTCATATAGCGCACTTACATAAAGTGTAAATGTAATCATATTAATGTGGTAGTCATAAATGTATAAAGTTGCTATGATACCTTATAAATAATTTGTATGTACACAATGATATTTCATGAGCTGGAAGCCAAGCATTTTACATAAAGTGGCCATTTGTGAAAAATGAAGACACGTGACCAAGATGGTGCGGTCTACGTCATTGTGCTCAATTAAAAAGACTCTGAACCTGGACATTTGGGACACTGGAACACCAAACCAAAGTATTCTAAACTGTATCTGTGAAATGGGAACAGGTGTGCAATGTATTGTAACGCTTTACGTTGCGCTTCGTGATGTCATCGTGTGTCGATCATCATTCACGCATCAACGTAAGCACCTTCTATTCATCTGTTGTGAGAAAACTAACCAGTGCCTGCACTTCCAGTACTTCTTAACAGTTCCCAGCTGATGAGGAATGAACATTTCTGATCTACCATCAACCAGAACCATCCACCGAGTGTGCGATACCAAACCGTGTCCCAAGAGTGCTCCAAGCAACTTTATTTGTTCTTGTCGTATATTTCTTATTTAATAATTTGAAATCATTTACTTTTAAACTTAGAGTGAATTAGTTTTAATTATAATTATATTATTATATACACATTATCGCAACATATAATTCCTTTCAAAATAAGTTAAGAAATTGAATGTAACCGTTTTGAAAATCACACGCGTGTATTGTTGCTATATGTAATTCCAATGTAATTCTATATCCTTATATAATAAATGAATTGTCATAACACAAAAACTATAAACTATTATCAAATATATTGCAATTCCCCTATTGGTTAAATATGTCTCATCCTAAATTTTAAATTTCGGTACACAAACCTCATTTCAATACACAAACCACATTAAAAACTACCTTTTTAAGAATTTCTCTCATTTCCCATGTTCATTGCACTTGGTCTTATCTAAACCCTTCTATTATTGGACCAATTGTTCCTAAATTACCCATTTCCTTAACTTTTACCCATATGTATGCTATTTCAGGGTTATTTCCTTTGATAGTTGAAATATATAGGCTTCACTGCCAGTAGTCATGTAACAACGCTTTCACCCGAAGCGTTCCAATGTTTTTCAAAGGAATCCTCTAGCTCTATTTATATTTCAGGATTCTCTCACTAGGGGAGCAACTTTATAACCAAAACAAAAACTTTTTGTAAGTGTGTAAAACATAAAGATATTTAATATGAACAATAAAAATATGATTACTTTTCTGCACATTTAACTTTCATCTTGTATTTTATAGCTGTTCAAACATACCCCACCCACTTACACTATTTTTTATTTGTGAACCTGTCTATAGTGAAATCACAAATGACTAGAAAAAGACATTGGAGCATAGAGAGCATTTTCAAAAACATCAATCATAGCTAAATATTGCATCATAGAAAGGTTTAATTCCACTATAAACAGGTTCCCACTATAAACAGGTTCCCACTATAAACAGGTTTCCACTATAAACAGGTTTCCACCATAAACAGGTCTCCACAATAGAATGTTTCCACCATAAACAGGTTTCCACAATAAGTTTCCACCATAAACAGGTTTTCATACTAGAAAGTTTCCACTATAAACAGGTTTCCACAATAGAAAGATTAAACTACAAACAGGTTTCCACAATAGAAAGTTTAAACTACAAACAGGTTTCCACAATAGGTTTCCACCATAAACAGGTTTCCACAATAAAAAGTTTCCACCATAAACAGGTTGCAGATATTATTACCCTGGTTTCCACTAGACAGGTTTCCAACATAGACAAGTTTCCACCATTGACAGGTGGCACTCTACATAGTTGAAATTATTTAAAATGTACATCACATTTGTTAATGGCAATACAAATGCATACATTTTAAAGCAAATTTTTCTAAAATTAAATTGTTTATTGCTCCCAAAACGGAGTGGGCCACTCCAAGAAGTAGTGCAAGACCTGGATGACCCTTAAGGAAGGTGGAGCAAGCCGCAAACACTCCCTCACATTCCAAAAATCAATTTAATAATCCGACTACCACATCGGTAATCTATCAGATATTAAACTGATAAGAACAGATACTACACTTTGATCTTAGCTATAAAGCCAGAAGCGATAACGATCTAGGGTGGTAGCAAATCATTTCGTCACACATCTCGTCGTCACACATCTTTTCGTCACAGCCAAACCGTCACACTTTAAATCGTCACATGCAATTGGTCACACACTATTCGTCCCAGGTGCGCCTCGTCACACGTCAGTTCGTCACA
>JAVBJR010000613.1:0-2932 GCA_031546965.1 Dysgonomonas sp. | reverse complement strand
AGTTTAGTTAATTAGTTTAATTTAGGTTAGGTTAGGTTTTTTAACGCGCTAACGGCTCGCGTCCTAAATTAGGCTTATGTCAAATTGACTAGTAATTTTGCAAAATGACGGTTTTTCATATTTACTGTAACATATACATTTGCTTCCTTAATAGATTTTTCTACGTAGGGCAAGTTTCAGGGTATCTTACAAAACCGTGTCAGTTCACCTTTAATTAGGAATTAATTGATGATGCTCAGTCACAGACTAAAACATGCAAGACACATATTAGCTGTAAAAATAATGATTTTAATAATATTTGGATTATTTCCTAGAATAATAACGACAGTGTCTTATAATCTGACCTCACAAGCAGTTTATAATTATGTAGATAATATTTTGACAGAAACGAATTGATGCAGAGCAGCCATATTCTTTTCATAGTTACATTCAAGCTTATAACAGCATAATGAACATTGAATTTATCTGCTACAATTTTGCCAATGAGTTCAATTTGAAACTGTTTATACTGCAACTTGGTGTAAAACAGTGTGACAAACATGTGAACAGATACCTAGTTTTTATAAAGACTGATGTATAAGGTACCTACCATTGGACCTACTAGAAGAATATTGGTTCGTTAATAAAACTCACCCATAACACTGTTTTTAGGCTACTAGCAGCTATAGTTTTCATGACGCCATTGCCGACATTGACTTAATTTTTGTTCCTAGAATATATTGTGGCAATATCAATAACAGGTGTTATTATAGTGCATCATTCGTGATGCATTTGAGACCCCACCCAGGTTTAATTCACTCAGTAAATATTTTGCAGTACGAACTAGAGTTGTGAACATTGGAGACACAATTTCGTCACTGAATGTGAAACAAATGTCCTAGCTATCATGCAAACATTGAATGTGAAATATCACATTATATCAAGATTATATAGAAATATGGTTAGGAAAACTTCTACTCTACATTGAAACTGCTCATAATTACTCCATCACCATGCTATATAAGAATAGTTATGTTGTAGAAAATATGTTTGTGCATTATGAATTCCAGAATTCTGTATAAAAATGCCACTTGATATTGAAAATTGCATATGCATGCAGGAAACTATAAAGCTATTAGTATTATGTATTGTACATGGTGTCCTATACAAGGGTTGCACATCACATTGCTTGTAAACTATGAGGGATTTGACTAGCTATAGCTATATACAATGATAACATGTGACGTATTTGATGGGTGTTGGGTGTGACATCAAAAAGTTGAACTGAAATTCCAATTCATCTATTTCAGTTTTTCTAAATGTGGCATTTACCCTACATTATATATTTTATTAACTGTGTTATCTATAGAGACCTTTGTGACACAAATATTATTTTGCTGTCTATTGCGGAACTTACTATATGTCACACCCATATCAGCAGCTGTCATTTGAAATGTATGTGTGTATACAGAGTAACATTATTGTGTTCACGTCATATGTTTTTGTGGGGTGGGGATTTACATTAAATGAGGCAATAATTCGATTCTCCTAATTTCAGGCCTTGTGAGATATGTATGTTGCTTATTTACCATGCAGATATTAGAAATAGGTTAATTTAGCCAGTACTAAATACAAAGAAAAACGTTTTTGTTTGTATTTAGTACTGGTTAAAGTGATAGTAATCTCATTTTGTTCTCAAGTTGTCAATTATATGCCTAGTCCTTCAAAATAGATTGAAAGACCTGTTCCTGATTTTAAATTATTAGGGAACTATACAAAGCAGTGTCCAGTAATGCAGTCCACTTTTAACAGAGTTTTACTTTGTGACAAAAGGTTTAAACTGATTGCTAGTTTGTTTTTACAAAGATGGCTGGATAAGTTACCTACCATTGGATCTGCCAGAATATTGGTTCTTTAATAAAGCTCGCCCACAATACTGTTTTTAGGCTGCTAGCAGCTAGATTTCATGACGCCATTGCCGGCATTGACTTAATTTTTGTTCCTGGAATATACTGTGGAAATAACAGTTGTTACTATAGCCTTCATTCATGATGCATTTGAGACCCCACCCAGGCTGTCACTCAGTAAATATTTTGCAGTACACTGCAACGAGTGTTGTGAACATTGGAGATTCGGTTCGTCAGTGAATGTAAAACAAACCTCCTATCATGCAAACATTGAATGTTAAATATCACATTATATAGAATTATGGTTTGGAAAACTTCTACTCTGCATTGAAACAACTCACAATTACTCAGAATAATTCTGTTGTAGAAAATATGTGGGTACATTATGAATTGCATATGGAGTGTCCCATCTAAGGGTTGAGAAATTTGTGGTGCTGGGTCATTCCACGTCAAATCAACCAAAATAAATGGCATTGTTCACCACACCCTCTCAGATTTCTTTGGTGATTTTTTTTATTGAATAGAGCATGATAATAATAGTACTTCCCCAAAATTTGACCTTTATTGCGCAATTCGTTACAGAGTTATAAATATTTGAAATTTTAACATTTTTTTTTCTCTGCACGTTAAAACTAAACAAAAATCCTCGATATCTTAGGTAGTAATTAATCTAAAAATGTGAAAATATGACTCCTA
The DNA here is from genome assembly GCA_031546965.1 of Dysgonomonas sp. Lineage (GTDB taxonomy): Bacteria > Bacteroidota > Bacteroidia > Bacteroidales > Dysgonomonadaceae > Dysgonomonas_A. The sequence continues at coordinate 350 of JAVBJR010000613.1, read as the reverse complement.
AGACAGTTTTGTGTGCTGAATTCAGAAATGTCAACAGATTTTAAATTCAGCAATTAGTTTTTCCACAATTAACACAATTGTACTTTTTGGGGTACCCTGTAAAATGGCGTGTGGGACCTATTTTTTTCATTCCGGATTTGCACCATAAATAACTTCAAGTGTTGGCAAACATTACCAGAAAATTTGAAACAGTGGTTTCTTGGCGTACTATAATTAGTATTGTACGCATTCTTCCACTTGAACAAAAATGATCCCCACCAAAACCCAGGCGTTGACGTCGCGGTGGGGCTTATGGGCCTATCCTCAATAAATGTGGATAGGCTTAACCAACTGGGTACAATCAATGGTAC
>JAVBJR010000668.1:0-5329 GCA_031546965.1 Dysgonomonas sp. | reverse complement strand
GTTGGATCTTCGCTAACCTGCATTTTTCCAATGTAAAATACCTCGCTGAATGCAGTGGCGATAAGAGATTCAAAATCGAATTAGCCGTTCAAAAGATATGAGCAAATATGTTCTATTTTATTTTCTGTTTTCTGCTCATCTGCGTTAGATATTGAACAGGGTAGGAGAAAAACCTATCGTTGGATCTTCGCTAACCTGCATTTTACCAATGTAAAATACCTCGCTGAATACAGTGGCGGTATATGACTACGAACTTATTGTATCGTAAAACTTATTCAATACTTCAAAATGCAATTGATGGCCTTGACGACTCATCAAATGATGGCACGGAATGTGACCTTGTCATCATTTCACCACCTGATCCTGACCTACAGACAAATGAAGAAGAATTTGATGATGACATGTTGTCTGATTTAAAAATGCCTTATGATGTACCTGGTACAATTGAAGTATACTACGGCCGCAGTATCTACGACAAAAACTTATTAAGGGATTAAAAAGGGGGGTGGCGTGGGCCATATTGTTCAGCCACATGGGAGCAATTGGCACCCTCACTTTGCACATGCAAAGAAAAGGAGATTGCAAACGTGTGCACAAGACATGCACAAAATCCAAGTGCGCTTAATACTTCTAATTGCTCCCATGCGGCTGAACAATAGGGCCCGCGCCATCCCCCTTTTTAATCCCTTAATAAGTTTTTGTCGTAGATACTGCGGCCGTAGTATACATCATCATGATGAACATTCTGAAGACCCAATTGATGAACAAAAGCGTAAAAAAACAAAACCAAAAACAAATTCCTAACTAAGAGGTAACATTATACAAACAGTTTATTACGTTTTACTGGCTGTTTTTATCTAAAAACATGAAAAATTGTGTACGAAATTGCTTTATCGCAAAAACGTATTGTGTTGCAATATTGCCAATGGCGTTATCTCAGAGATCTTGTGCGACGATTTCTCTCATTCATGAAGATAGTTGCACAACACATCGAGCGTAAATTTTGAGATCATATCTTCGCTAAAATATGGATAAATAGCATGTTTTGAAGTTATGAGAACAAAAACGAAGTTGGATTGCAATAAATTTTTATTGGGTTAGTCATTTTTGGTGTGATTTGCGAGAATACGGCGGAAAAGAAAATTCGAAGCGGGTGTAATTTCAACTAGTACCAAAAGTACTACAATACCGCAAACTGGCAACAGCATTGGGCAGCGCATACGAAATTTATTTACGAAGCCATTTACGACATTCCTTTATTTTCTAGTTTTTCTCGCACACGAACGAGACAATTTAAACGAGATCGTTTTTAATTATTTTTTTGTTGAACATATCTAATTTATGTTATACCCTATTTCAGGTCAAGGTTGCATTAAATCAGCTTGCAATTCGGGTTCATAACTCTACTGAAAAAAATAGTCCTTAACAAAACATGAAACTGTATATAATTTTAGGTTAATTTCACAGCCCATTTCAGATTTTGTTAGGGACTATTTTTGTTAGAGTAGGTTTAAGAAACGTATTGCATGCTGATTTAATGCAACCTTGACTTGAAATAGGGTATACATGTATTTCTGTAGGCTATGGAGTATGTGTATCATTGTTTATATGGTTATTCGACAGCCCGTGATATAGATTTGGAAGAGGGGCACCACGAAGATGATGAACCACTCCCACAGCAGCCACCCCCACAACAGACACCTTAAATTGGCATTTAATACAAAGCAAGCAAAGGAAAGCCCCTATAGATGATTCCCACGTGACGTCACGTTCGATTGGCGTGCCGTCACATGATGGCCACGCCCCGTTCTGCCATTTTGTCAGTAGTCGTAACATTCGAGCGATCGTATTTGCACCCTGATCAAGCCTGGTTTCCAAAATAAACAGGAAAAACTGGACTCCGGGCAACTGTGCAAAGGTTTACTCTGACCATTTCATTAGTGGTAAGTTCATTAGCAAATACATTATGAAATAGGTTTTGTGGACTCGTATGTATGGATTGTTGTCATTTTTTGTAATAAATGATACATTTACCATTTTGAGATGCAGCATGCATGGTAATTATTGAAATTTTCAAGATTAAATCAATATAACAAGTGTAAAATGTGCAAGTACGTTTAAATTTCAATGGCTTTTTTACATGCAATCAAGTTAGTTTTCCATAACAACGTGTTTGTAAAATTCATTAACTGTTTGTTAAAATAAATATGGTAACAAATATAAAATCTGTTTCATTTTACAGGCATGAAGACACAATGATCACTCTTCTTGTCTGATAACTTGCATGTACATAATCTGATTTGCGATCCACACAACTATTTTATTTTAGTTGTTATATGGACCAAAGTCACCATCAACAGATGCACATCTTTGTTATCTACTGTAACCGTGTGTTGTATTTCAGTCCATCAGCTTCATGGCCAAACCAAACACACTTTAATGATGCACATGTCTCCTCTCACTGATCACATTGGTCTATCAAAAACTCCCATTTTCTCAATCAGTTGCATCCCTATTCGGAAGCAGTGATGTTCAAATATGGTGCAAGCTTGTGTTAGCAATTCTACAAAATGGCTTGTATTCATTACAAAAAAGCCAATTTCCATTGTACATATCAATATATTACAGTGTTTATGAAGATATAAAATTTAGAAGACATTTCTATTTGCAACAGGATCAGAAAAAAATATTTGTGCAGGAGGAAGCAATATCTATATGTGCATGTAAGATTCCTGTAATTTGCAAATGCACTTCGGAATTTTATTATCTTATTTATGTTGTCAATCATGCAAGCTCATTTCCTAACAAAGCTTGATGGACTCAAATTCCAATACTACTATTATAAATTCTTACAATTTTGTATAGACACACTATCTCATTTTTGGAATCAGACTATTAAATTGTAATTTTCCTTTGCAACAGATATGAAACACTCGCCATTTCCTCTATTTTACAGTCACTTTCAGTGTATCGTAAATATAAGGACCACTAGCAAAAGTTGAATTATTTAGGCAAGGTCAACGAAATGTGAATGCCAATGTGCGTAAATCATTTTTACACATATCCCAGCAAACAAACGGATTCAGGCAAAAATTTACAACATGTTGAGGTACAGAATTGCCATTTGGCAACTCAAGGACAAGGATGAACTAAGGGATGATTCTTATTCACAATGATTTGAGAAAAATTAACAAAAAATGGCACCAAACGAGACCTCTTGCAAAGACCAAAGAAACTCCGCAGAGGTGAACAAATATATCAGTTGAAAGCAGCAGATCCAATTCCCAAGAAGACCATTGATCCTCCTCCCGTTGCCACATGCCACAGTGTTATGTTCAATGGGATTTGCTCTATCTGAGCCACCTATCATACCACCAAACGATGAATATGCACTGAGTTTGGTTCTGAATATAGTTCTCAGTCCACGGCCCTAAGGACAATCAAATGATCTTCTACACTCGTTGGCTCATAACATTGTTGCAACTGGCAACCTTTAGCCGTCAACCTTACCGCCGTTCCTAAACCTGAGAATCAGCCAGACTGCGCTATTGACAATATATCCCGCCCTCCTAAATTCATTCTACCAATAATGGACATCTTGGCTGAAAATAATTCACATTATGCATGCGACCTGATGTCACATTTACGACCATGGGATTATTGACTAAACTAATCCCAAATATCCGACCCTACACACCCTAGAGCTTTGTAACACATTCACGGAGAACAGATATGCTCTATCCCGGAAAGACTGCAACCCCCAAATTGGACTGTATGAAGTGAATGCCATGTTAAACCTGCTAATTCTAGAGTAATATATATTGTAGATGATTGGCGTACGAGATCTTATTCTAGTTATGTAATGTAGACCTGAAGATGACCTTTAGAAGGTCGGATCACATGTCTTTTAACTGAATAAATGTGGGATCTAATCTAAATATCCGCTATTGGCGATCTGCAAGTGGTGAGCACACGATCCGCACCGCATTCGCATTAATGGCAAATCCAAATGTGCAAATAGAACTGTCCTACGACATATGCTTTGTTTAATATGAGCATTTTTAGTAATAAACTTCAACCCATATAACGGCGATGTGGGGCCAATTTTAAAATCTGGAAATTTTACTATAGTTGCAGGTTAATACTGCTAACAAGTGGTTAAAATTTCAAGAGGGTGTTTTTTGTCATTTATTTTTAAATATTCTTTTACTCGAACGAGCCCTTGCACTAAATGGTTCTTCATTATGTTTTCAATACTTTGCTCGTAACTGGACAGGTAAAACAACATTAGTCTTGGAAACAGTAATTTGTGTTATTTCAAACAATATTGAATCGAGCTGAACAACATCGCATAATGTAGCCTAATTTAGAGGTAATCATAATAATGTTTTGCACTTCTTCCCATTTCTGGTGGTTCAACAGGGCACAGGACACTTTGAATAGGGATCCAGCAGATATCACGGTGTTCTAATTTCCAAACCAAAATATTGGTGCCAGTGTGTTGATTCATGCACTGTACTCTGATGTCATTACGCTCATAATATTTTTTTAACGTGGCAGGTGTGTTCAGCATTTTTATTTAGCATAAACAGAAGTAAGTTATCTATTATTCCAATAATTAATTTTAATACACATGGTTCTACCTTAGAAAAATGTATTTTCACTGAAGCCCATTGCTGATTTAAGTGTAACATTTTGTTTTCAAAATCGAAAACAAAAAACACCCTTTAAAATTTTAACCACATTTGGGCAATATTTATTTGCAACTACTGTTAAAAATTCAGATTTTTAAAATTGGTCCCATTGTCGCTTTATAATTTCAAGTTTATTGCTAAGCCTGATTTTTTTGGTTGAGTCACATGCCTGTGGAATCTGCAATAAATTTTCAGGACTAATCCATTTTGGGTTTTGCTTACTGGATACCCATCTTCAATATACTAAATTATCATAATTTTTTCATATAAAATACCGACAAAAGTGGAAAGCAGACTTTACAATTGCCACTGAGGGTACAGTTCACAATAATATTTCATATGACATTAAAACCTTTTAGAAATGGTATAATAAATGTTATACTTACTAAAATAATACCCAAAGCTATAACATTTAGTAGAATTTATTTTCACATACAGTGTTTGTTCGGGAAGGGCGCTAATGTCATTTCAACGTCTGTTTTACTAGTTCTCCGATTGGATGTGCGAAACAAACAATGATAAATACATAGATGTGCAATGCATCGTGCTGAAAAGGCTGTATCATAACAAACTGGTACTACGTATTAAAATATTTACATTGCAAAGCACACAATTACAGAAGTATTAAAAACCGG
>JAVBJR010001295.1:0-3073 GCA_031546965.1 Dysgonomonas sp. | reverse complement strand
TCGATCGCATAAAACCGGCAAAACAAGAGCGAAAATGCAAAACAACCTGCTCAAATGTTTTAAATTATTATTAGTTTGATAGAAATCATTTATTAAACGATTAAATACCCTGGAAATCGGCGGTAACGCGATCTAAAAACGAAGAAAACACGTGCAGATATATGCGCGCGTATTCAAAGCTGCCCTCAGGTTATTGCGCATGCGCGAGGGTGAAACGTCACAAGGGGCGGGACGCACATCATCTATAGTAATTTGTTTCATTAGTAAAATTTCATTTCATTTTCCAATTTAAAGGTTATCATTTTGCAGAAATCCCCGAAGAATAGAATCAATCCCCGTATTTCATTGATTTTAAATGCAATATTAAAAAAAAAGTGCCGGTTGATACAGAACGTAGACGCCAGGTGGCGCTCTATCGCAACGAAACTGTTTCACTCACTGGGAGAAAGTGTCCAGATACTTATGTGGGTTATCGGCGAAAAGCAACAGTTGTCGCTGGTGCGATTCGGACATCGTGTGGCACTTGAATCCATTCTGCGATTACAGTCAATTTCGCCATTTATTGACGGTTCGTTTATTTGATTTATACAAGGAATGAATACGAACCTCGTCGCGACATTGTTTCTGACACATCTGACAGTACCATCTTAGTTTCTGCAGACCTTTTGCTTTGATACGGTTTGCGATCGCTTTCGGGGTGAGTGCTTCGTGTTTCGGCATATTATCTTTCCAACAAACCGCAAAACTAGCGAAGAAAGTGTCCGCTATACAATCTACTAGATGTCCTCTTCGGTTGTGGAGTGAAATTATAGACGCTAGGTGGCGTTGTTTGCTCTGCCGAAATAAAATTTGTTAGAGAGGTGGCGCCACCTAGCGGTGCTGCGGAAGTTCGGAACGTAAACGCTCAAATAAAGGCGAATAAAGGCCACTGTATCTGCGATGAGTCATCACGGACGTGTTTGGGGCCTGCTCTGCTAGGTGGCGCTTTCATTCAATATGTTGAAACCCCAATTTACAAGCCACGCGCCACCTAGCAGTGAAGGCCCCAAACACATCCATTATGACTCATCATAAACACAGTGGCCAAGCATTTACAATTTTTAATATACAGCCTTGTGCAAATAAAACTGGTCATCCGCTGTGGGCTCGACCTACGATCAAAGGTTTTTGCCGACATTGTAGGCAGAGGATGTCACAAGGGTAGATACGAACCATCATCAAGGTGGAGGTAAGTGGGGTGTTAGTGTTATTATATTTGCGAAACGAAATTGATTTGATGAAAACGCGAAATTGACAACATGGCGGCGTACATGGTGATTAATTAACAGCTGTATAATTGGAATCTGTGCAGGAAGTCGTGGCGATCGAACGAAACCGGGGTTCAGTTAAATGTTGTGAAAATAATGATGACTCAAGGCTGAAAGCTAGACGATGAATTCGACTTGGGCTCCTTACGAGAACGAGCCCTTCTGCAAATGGCTCTTGTACTGGGAGATGGACAACTCAAGGTCAGTTATATTTTAATTTTCCCCGGACAAAATGTTCAATAATTTAATTAATACTAAATGTAGGGTTCGCATCTGGGATCTGGTCATCATGGTGCCCAACGCCCTCTTCCTGGTTCTTCTGGCTCTCAAAATGAACAAGGCCCGCATCAAGTTGAGGGCTACATCCAGCCCAATCTTCTACACATTCTACGCACTGGTATATAAACATATGTTTATATACCAGCATATTCATTCAATGTCATTAAAATGAAATAATAAATAATATATTTCCTATAGGTTATAATGAACGCTGTAATGAGCGTTATACGCTGCGCAGTGGCCATGACCGTCAATGCCGCCGTGCCGGCAGGAGACATCGCGGACAAGGTGCTATGGGTGGCCGTAAGGTTCTTCCTTCTCGCCACCGAACTCAGCGTCGTCACTTTCGGACTGGCTTTCGGTATAAACTATCAACACCTCCATATGTATATGTTACAGTGTGTATGAGAAATCCAGTGTGTATGAAAACAAAAAAAAAGTAACAGTGAGACGAACGCGTTTTCTCCGTTAAATAACGGTTTTGTCGAAAAACATCTTTGAACATAAAATAACCGGACGGTGTTTTAACGTATTAATAACTAGTTTTGGTTATGTTAGATAAGTTACTTTTCTCTCGGTCACTTACAATGTCGTAACTGCAGTGCCACGCCCATAAGTTCCGACATTGCAAGTGACCGAGAGAAAAGTAACCAACCAAACTTAACCAAAACTAGTTAGTAATACGTATTGACACCCTCCGGTTATGTTATGTTCACGGGTGTTTTTCGAAAAAAAACGTTATTTAACGGAGAAAACGCGTTCGTATCGCGGTTGCTTTTTTTTTGTTTTCATACACACTGGATTTCTCATACACACTAACATAGTTACTTCTTTGATAGTTTCGTTTTAATTCTATATATAAAATACAATAAGGCAGCATTGAAAGATAAAACTATATAGATAAAATGAAATAATGGGGATTCCGTATTTACTTTTGGCTGCATTATTACATCTATAAACTTACGGAATTGAATATGTATTATTTATAAAGCGAGATGCAGCGCCATCTACGGTCTCAAATCGGCAGTGATGCTTGTGCTAAAAGTTTCCTACTTATCATATGTATATGTATGTATATGTGGGAGAAAAGCTGGAAGCATTGAAAGCAAGTGAGAATGAAGTTATAGGTGGACTATAAAGAAAGCGTTTTGGAACTGGATATTGGCATATTTTATGGGCAGTGTGGTTTTAGCGTCTGTACGTAATGGGCATAGAATATGGTGTATAGGTTATGTGGGAGTGGGAGGAGAGAGTGAAATGAAACGTGTGACGTCACACGCATGTGCTCGGAATGGCGATGGGAAAATGAGAAAAGGAGGGGAAAAGGGTGGTGGTCGGTTGGGTTCGGTGTGACCATAGAGTGCATTCATTAGTTGGCGTTAAAGGGTTAATTTATGTGCTGTCGGTCTGCACGATTGGCCCTATTTGTTTACTTATTTATTTATTTGCCGTCGTTGTGGTTGCCCTTGTGGTGAACGTCCAGCAAA
>JAVBJR010000925.1:0-2612 GCA_031546965.1 Dysgonomonas sp. | reverse complement strand
GTGATACCATTGCAGTTCCATCTTGGTACGAAGAGGTAATTGTTGAGGTCGTCAAAAACATTTTGGTCAATTTTTAGACAAGCCCGCCTTTATCTTGCGCCTAGCTTATTTTTCAAATTCCAATCGATCGGGCGGTAAGTCCTCTTTCACTTTTCGAAAACAAGACCATGCACCATGAAAAAAAAATGTTTGTAGAGAGATATAGAGGGTGGAAAGAAAAGAATGTAGCATGATCCTTGTCAATTTTCATGACTGTACGCCTGTGGCATGGTTTCACAGTGGGCATAAAAATGCGTCATACTTCACCCACGGCATATTCTGACATCCTTCCATCTATTTTCACGCATTTCTTAAGAATCCTCACATTGTAACCTCTTGCCACGTTCCAAGTTATCGATATTTGAGTTCAAAGCACGCTCATTGAGCAGTATACAAACTGCATTAACAGTCTCATGCAGTTTTATACCATATAATATTTTTTCCAACTGAAAGGTGAAATATTAATTGAGCCGTCAGAATAATCTACCATGAAACTAGCACATTCAACTTTCTAAAGATGAAAATGTTGTGCAGCGTGTCAATTAAATTAAAATTGCATGAAATGAAAACATTTAATAATTTAACCTATTTGCATTAGCTGCTCCTCAATAAAGTTAATTTAAAAATTAATTATATATAAAACTGTCAGTTTTACAAATTAGTGCTCAGGTTTTGAGTACGTGTATCTATCTACCTATATATAATTACTCTAAGCCATTCCATCACAGTTTGAATGCTCTGTCAATAGAAGGCGACATGCGTTGTTTAACAAATCGTATATTTCGTGAAATGAGAACATGAGAACATCACATTTACTGTATTTCTAACAACAGATTATTAAGCCAGTAACATTTGAATATTGCTTGGCATTGCTTCAATCCGTGGCACAAATTTCGCATTTCTACGGAAGACTATCTAGCGCAGAACAAATGTATTCTTTTTTGGGGAAAAGCTATATGAGCATAATGATTCGATCTGCAGGGTTTTTCTGCTCACTGGATAATGCATATTGATAACGTCACGTATGACCTTGAGAGGCTGTATTAGGGTCATTCAAAATTTAACTCCGCCAGCTCTGATGATGACCGGAAACACTTAAAATCGGCGAACGAATACAGCAGCTGTGAAAGGAAGTATATTGCAAATGCCCCGCCCCCTCAATATGCATTGCGTGCGTCAATGAAGGAGATGCAGTGAAGCATATCTGAAACAAGGGGACACTTTCCTAGGGGCAACAATAAAGCACTTTCTTTCACTGAGCTGCACTCGATCTTCACCGATTTCAAATCTGTTTTCGCCAAAAGGTTCAGAACTTTGTTGGTGCCATTTTAAAAATTCACACCATCCCCCTAACTTAAAAGATGGCAGAGTTTTAATTGCTACAGTCCTTCAAGGTCACTTGTGACGTCAACAATAGAAGTCTCCCATTGAGAAGACCAACTTTGCTCATAGTCTTAATCCAGTAAAAATTACTATATTCATAGTTATTCCCAAAGCAGGTAATACTTCCGTCCTGTATATAATGCACAAGCCCCCATATAATGGAAAAGTAATAAAATCCGCTTGGATTAATTTTCTCAAAACTCTGTATAGTTTGTTATTTTCACAATGTGAATTTATTTCAGACGAGTCCAGGAAATAAGATTGGACTGATGAAGCAAGATCAAGTGCCACAACCTTGCCCCAACAGGGAATGTAGTCTTTGTTTCTATAGAAGTAATCACCAACCGGCGGCATCAAACAAAAGTGCTCTAATTGACTAATGAGAAGAAGTATTAGATATCTAATTCCACCAACATATTTGAAATCTCAGGTTAAAAGCACCGCCTGTGCTAGCTGCTCCTCTGGAACACGAGATGCGCGCAATTGCCACAATAAATTCACATTTCGATTATTATTATAGCTGCACGTGCGAGTACAGTTTGTTTAATTAAAAATGTATAGATTTTGCAATTACGTATACTAAACAATTTGCCTTTAACAGCATCAACAACATTCCCAAGAATATCTGCCGCAATGCAATAACAAATGACACTATGGAAATTGTTTTCTGTAGGTTAGTGCTTTTCAATGTATGCATTAAATCATAAGTGCTTTTCAACAATGCATTAATTAACGGATTGCTTCTCATTGGGAATTGATGATTTTTTCGCAATATCAAGCAACGATCACAAGGTATAAAAATATAACACGTGGGAGCTATATGGCTACTCCTCCTAACCATTTCACCTAATATGTACACAGCGTCACCCTAACAAAAAAATACCTCAGTTTTGTCCCATAAAACTGCTGTTTTGTGTATTTTATGAATGAAAAGTGCCATTTTATTGAACAAACTGAGGTATTTTTTTGTTAGGGCAGTTTATGGAAATTATAATTAATTTAACCTTATTTTAATTCTGAACAGGTATGCAGCTAACACCGTGAAATACTTCTCATTTCAGCATACACTTCAACGTTATTATCGCATTCTCCCCTAGGATAGCTGCTACTTCTTTATCGATTTCGCACAAGGGTGAACCATAAAAAGGGAATTGGAAAAAACAACCAATTGGCAAAAGCGTAAAATTCTT
>JAVBJR010000333.1:0-5021 GCA_031546965.1 Dysgonomonas sp. | reverse complement strand
GCCGGTTGCCGCGGCGACGATCAAAAACAGTGCGACGACGGTTCCTGTATCGATAATGTTCGAATCTGCGACGGTTCCCCTGACTGTTCCAATGGAGAAGATGAAAAAGACTGCGGTAAAAAGTTTCCATCCAATCCGATTGACCGAACCCGCGAACCGTTCTGTCGTCGCGCGGCTTCTCTTCTGCACTGTCCATAGAACATCTCAACTTTAGATTCACCCTGTAAGGAATCTAATGAGGCTTTCTGCTTTCCATAGAACCGATAGTCTGCGGTGATGACCAATTCCTGTGCGATAACGCGCGTTGCGTGCCGAACGCAAAGCGCTGCGACAGAAACCGAGACTGCGCGGATGACACCGACGAGCAGAACTGCCGTAAGTTACAGCATTTTTCTACTTAACATTGGTTAATAGGATTAAGGTTTCCATTATCTCGAAATCTGCATCTGAAAATATTGAAAATTCGCATTTATGAACCTCCTAACTTAATTACCCCTTCCTAATTTTAAGCTCTAATAACTGATTTTAAACTAATTTTCATATAGATTCTTTCATAATTGTTATTGTTCATGTGGTTTAAGCATTTAAAGTAAGAAAGTTTGTTGGATAGGAAGTTGACAGATAACCTTCTAACTTAATTACCCCCTTGAACTTTAAATGCTTACAACTTTTTTTTATTAATTTTTATATAGATTTTTTCATAATTGTTGTTGTTCATGTAGATTAAACATTTAAAGTCTTAAAGTTTGTCAGATAGGAGGTTGAATATAGCACAGATAACCTTCTAACTTAATTACCCCTTTGAATTTTAAATGCTTGTAACTTTTTTAATACTAATTTCAACAGTCATGTTTTCATAATGGTTGTTCTGTGTGTAGTTTAAACATTTAAAGTCATAAAATTTGTCATATAGGAGGTTGAATATAGCACAGATAACCTTCTAACTTAATTACCCCTTCCAATTTTAAGCTCTAATAACTTTTTTAACATTAATTTCCATGTTGATTCTTTCATAACTGTTATTGTAAATGTAGTTTAGGCATTAACAGTCATAAAGTTTGTCAGATAGGAGGTTGAATATAGCACAGATAACCTCCTAACTTAATTACCCCTCGAATTTGAAGTGCTTACAACATTTTTAACTAATTTATAAGACATGCTTTTATCTTAATTATAATTTGTGTAGGTTAATCAACTTAAAATTTGCTAAATAGGAGGTTAGCTGGCATTTACGAACCTCCTAACTTAATTACCCCTTCGGATTTTAAGTTCTAATAGCTGTTTTTTTAACTAATTTCCATGTAGATTCTTTCATAATTGTTATTGTTTATGTAGTTTAAGCATTTAAAAGTCAGAAAGTTTGTTGGATAGGAGGTTGAATATAGCACAGATAACCTCCTAACTTAATTACCCCCTTTAAAAAAACACAGATAACCTTCTAATTTAATTACCCCGTTGAATATAGCACAAATAACCTTTTAACTTAATTACCCTCTTGAACATAGCACAGATAACCTTCTTACTTAATTACCCCAAGGATTGAGCTTATGCTCAATGGATATGAAATATGTCGCAAATTTGAGGCTAATTTAATTAAAAGTTGCTGGTATATAAAGTAGGGTTATTAAATTTGAATTGAATGTCGTTTAGGACCCTTAATTTGAGTATGTTTAGGTCCTTACTTAAGATTTGAGACTGAGCATGTGCTCGGTTGAGCACGGTCTTGCGTTGAGCACGTTAGCCAAAGTGGCCGCGATTGCGGGTTGCGATTAGTTGCGGGAGTTCGCGAAAACCTCTTGACCTCTTATTTTTAAATAAGGTTAACAATCTGAAGAGGCAGACTAGTAAGATAAAGGCAACCCTCGTTATACGAGCCATGGTCTGACTTTGTCCTTTATAGTGAATGACGTTGTAATGACTCGTAACGGCGAGTGAGGAATTGCCATTTTAAATCTGTTCTGTTTCAAATGTTACTCGTATTGACTCTATGACGGAACATGCTCTTACATATATTGATGGCTGTTATATTGAAGGCTCTTGTATTGAAGGCTCTTGTATGGAAGGCTCCTGTGTTGGAGGCTCTTACATCGAAGGCTCTAGTATCGAAGGCTCCTGTTTTGAAGGCTCTTGTATCGAAGGCTCTTGTATTGAAGGCTCTTATGTAGAAGGCTCCTATGTTGGAGGCTCTTGTATTGGAGGCTCTTATATTGAAGGCTCTTGTATCGAAGGCTCTTATATTGGAGGCTCTTATATTGGATGCTCTGGTATTGGATGCTCTAGTATTGAAGGCTCTTGTAATGGAGACTCTTGTAATGAAGGCTCTTGTATCGAAGGCTCCTGTTTTGAAGGCTCTTATATTAAAGGCTCCTATATTGAAGGCTGTGAAATTGTATATTGAGGGCTCCAACATTGAAGGCTCTAAAATTGAAAGCTCTTGCATTGAAGGCTCTTATATTGAGAGCTCCTGTGTTGAAGGCTCTTATATTGGAGGCTCTTATATTGAAGGCTCTAATAAGGCTCTAATAATGAAGGCTCCTGTACTGGAGGATCTTGTATTGGAGGCTCTTATATTGAAGGCTCTAATAACGAAGGCTCCTGTACTGGAGGCTCTGGTATTGGAGGCTCTTATATTGAAGGTTCTTATATTGAAGGCTTACTAAAGGCTCTTATATTGAAGGCTCTTATATTGAAGGCTCTTATATTGAAGGCTTACTAAAGGCTCTTATATTGGATGCTCTTATATCGAAGGCTCTTATATCGAAGGCTCTTACATTGAAGGCTCTTACATTGATGGATCCTATATAAAAGCTCTTGTATTGGAGGCTCTTATATTGGAGGCTCTTATATTGAAGGCTCTAATAATGAAGGCTCTAATAATGAAGGCTCCTGCACTGAAGGCTCTGGTATTGGAGGCTCTTATATTGAAGGCTCTTATCTGGAAGGCTCTTATATCGAAGGCTCTTACATCGAAGGCTCTTACAGTGAAGGCTCTTACATTGATGGATCCTATATAGAAGGCTCTTGTATGGAAGGCTCTTTTATTGGAGGCTCTTGTATTGAAGGCACCTATATTGAAGGCTCCTATATTGAAGGCTCTTATAGCGAGGGAATTTAGTAACAAGTGGATTAGACAATGTGGATGTTGCTGTTCTAGCGAATAATTCTTTTAGATAATCAATAGATAATCACGGCTTTAAATGCTTTACGTGAAGATCGATCCTTACGATGAGATCAAAGCTCTTATATCGGAGGCTGTTATAGCGAAGGTTAAGTGCAACGTCCCCTATGACGTCACAAACCCAACGGTGCCCCAGTTAAAGTTTGACTGCGTTCACGCGGCCCATCCGCAGTCGGAAGCCGCATTGAATGCGCCGTGGCACTGCGGCACCACTCGATGGTGCGTGGGCGTGGTTCAGTGGGCGGGGCTCGAATGCCAAGCTCCTCCCACCCAGCCTCCTTTTACCCATCTTCTATCTCTTGTCCTCCTCTTGTTGTTTGCGATATTTGGCTGGGAACGCGGCAGTGCCATGTCGCAACGACAGCGCTGCTGGTGCTGCGTGGTCTCCCTGGTGCTCCTCACCACACACCTACCTTCTTCCTCCACTTCCACCACTCTTCCCCGTACACCTTCTTCGACGACGAGGTGCGTGGAAGAAGGTTACTTTAAATGCAGGGACAGCGAAGAATGCGTGCCGCGTGACCTGGTTTGCAACTCCATCCGGGATTGTCTTTACGGTGACGACGAGAGTTCCTGCGGCTGTAAGTTTGCCTGTCACTTGTACTAGCTCCTCCCACTTCTAATCCCCAGAACCTGAAGTACTTTCTAGAAAATGGGTCATCGCGGAAGAAAGTTACGTTGTCGCTTTATTACGACAAATTCTTCCCGATGACTCCTCTGACTTCGGTTCGCGACAGAAGCCTCTTATTGTTGTTTTAAATGGTTACATTGTAGGAAATGGTTGTTCCCATCACTTTCTGGTGGACAAACAAGGATCGTTGGGGGTTTTATGGTGGAAAGTTTAGGTGTACGGGACGTTTACGCGAATCGCAAAGTTGTCGCGTCAAGAGGTTCCCTTTTTTACGTCGGTGGCTTTTTACGTAAATGGTTACATTGTAGGAAATGGTTGTTCTCTTCATTTTGTGGTGGACAAACAAGGATTGTTGTTGGTTTTCTGGTGGAAAGTTTAGGTGTACGGGACCTTTACGCGAATCGCAAAGTTGTCGCGTCAAGAGGTTCCCTTTTCGCGTCAGCTTTTTACGTCGTCGGCTTTAAATGGTTACATTGTAGGAAATGGTTGTTGTGGTGGACAAATGAGGGTTGTTGTGGGTCTTATGGTGGAAAGTTTAGGTGTACTGGACCTTTACGCGAATCGCAAAGTTGTCGCGTCAAGAGGTTCCCTTTTCGCGTCAGCTTTTCGCGTCAGCTTTTTACGTCGGCGGCTTTTTACGGCAGATGGAAGGATTAAGAGGTGAATGTTTAGGTACAGAGTAAGTGGAGGGTGATAGTTAAATGGTTGCATGGTGTAAGATGATGGATTGAGTGGATCGGGGGGTAGTGGATCGATTTTTGGGTGGAGGGGGTGAGCGGCGAATAGAGGAAGAAGGAGATAAGCGGCGGACGATCGGTGGCATCGATCGGTGTTAGCTTCTAGCTTCCAGACAGCTTACATGATAGTTGTTGTTGTGCAAGATGCCAGTTTCTGGCAGACTTAACGTGGATCAATAGATGGTAGATGGTGGACGTGGAAGTTGAGGGAACCGGAAAGGGAACGCGCAGCGCCGCGCGGTGCACTTGTCGCGGCAACTTCCTCCGCGCCGCGGCAGCTGCGCAACTCCAGAAAAAGCGCATTAATTCGGGTAAAGTGACAAATTATAGGGGGGAATGTCTGTCATGACTGGCTGATTGACCTTATAAACCAATATAAAACTGGTGGTGACCGTGGTGGACTCCAAGTGACAAATTGCCGTCGCGCTAATAGAATAAGGATGCAGTCGCGGAAAGTGAATAATGTGACTGGGTT
>JAVBJR010000540.1:0-8773 GCA_031546965.1 Dysgonomonas sp. | reverse complement strand
ACTCAGTTCTTTGGATTATTGTATTTGGTTGTGCAGATCGCTGTGGTCATACATTTTTTGTTAGTTCACATTTTTTGCCCTCTTCATTACATCCATGTGTTTGGTTGTTAAAATTAACTTGTTTATTCATTTCGTCCAATTGTAGCGATACTTTTACATATACTACATATACGTGGTACTAACTCGTACCACAACAAAACAACTGAGCCCACATTTTGGTCTTGCGCCACTATGCTTTTAATATACGCTTCAGGCCGCGTACCACCATCATCGCTGACGGTCAACAACTGCCCCGAGGCCCTTGCCTCCGGGGTCTATATACAAATCACATTTGCGTTACATACGCCCACTGGCTATATCGTGGCCAATGGGACTTAAACCCGCCATTATGGGTGCGGTGCCCATATCGGTCACTCGCGGCCACCCAAACCCTCAGGAATTTGGGTGCGGAGGAGTAATGTAATACGGCACGTTGCACAGGAAATAGTAACGGTAAAAACATCTGTTACATCTCCCCCCTCCCGTAATGAAGCGAAGCGGTGTCACTCGTACGGGGCGGGGCTAACGGGAACAACATTGGGCGCAAGAAAATTAAACTTGGCGCACCGACACCGGAAACAACGGTGGCCAAACCAAACAAACTTGGATGGCATGCGATTCGACCGTGCAAGGCGAGATCGTGCAAACGACGCTACAACGACAACGTGACGTCACACGGAAGAATCGCATACGACTGTCGCCAAAAACCCCAAAAACCGTAAAAACCCGACCTAATCGGGAAAAGGGAAAAAAGGAAAAACCCCCGGGAAAACGGAGACCATGAAAAACCCGGACGGACGGATACAATGCGGCGGACTACCACAAAACAAACAATTTGGACACGTGTCCCATTAAACGGCAACGGGAAAACGCACCACCACAACAGTCCAACACGAGCGACGCCATCGCTTCTGCGCTGTACGACGGCCGCTCCGGACCACTGCTGCAACCCCGGCGACGACACTGCACTGGCCTTGATGAGACAATCTCCCCTGCGTCCATGATCTTCCATGTCGCAGATTGTCCCAATTGGCGATTGTGTCCTTGAGGCAGTGCTGCAGGTCCCTATGGGCTGCAGTCATCCAGGACCAGCTGGCGGAGTCGAACCTCAAGGCCGGCCGCGGTTACTTCTGGCTGGAGGAGCGGCGGTCGTGCCCTCGATCCGGATCTCCGTCGGCGCCTTGTTGGCCCCACTCGTGGCGGGGACGCGAAGAACCGTGTCCTTTTGCCCGGTGGCCCTTTGCAAGGCACCCGCCTGCGGTGGACACCGCATTTAATCAGAGCCCGCTGGTAGCGATTCTGCATTGCCACACACCAGTGGCAACGCAACCAGGCGGGCTGAGCTGGGTCCCAGCTCACGTAATAGTGCCGGTATGGCACCGGCTCCGTGTCTAACACACGGCCGACCACAGCCCCGCGGTGGTCGCGCTTCCGGTATCTCCGGAACAATTCGTCGCACTCAAATGGTAGCAACCAGGCCGAATCGCCGACTTGCGCCGAGTGCGACGGGGCGTCCATCTCTGATCGTCACTCCCAGATCACTGACAAAACCCTTTGTTGCTGAATTCATGACCCGGTCAAGGTAGCGTCCACCCCGTCTCATAGGGCAGCCAACCTGAGTGACGTCATAACTGGCGATTGCTAATCGCCTAACTTTTAATCGAATAATATCGGCTGTCAATAAAGCCAATTCGCCAGCGCAATTAACCAATTAATCGCGCTTAATTACGTACATAATTACTGCATAATTATTTTACGCGCGCCGCCTAGCGGGACGCCACTGTACTACGAATCACTTTGTCATTGACACCGAGAAGCGGTCACGTGACCTTGCCGCTTTCTTCACAGTTTACGCGCTAGGCACAGCCTGATTTCGCGAAATCTCTCGCCATTCGCGTTCTCTGCATTCGATTCGATCGCATCGCTCCATTTATTAAATATCTGCTACGCGTTTTGGTGCACAATCTTAATAAAGAACGACTACGGTCACGCGTTTTATCAAATCACGCTCGTTACGCCAACAACCGAAGTTCGCGTGTTTTGAAACCATCTCGACAATTCAAAACTTAATCCAAATTGGAGATACTGCGTCCAACTACGTGCCCAATAGTTCGTAACGCGCAAGCCATGCTTTGCCAACAGGTAGCAAATCTGTTGCGTTGCACTACGCATGTTAACTTTTTGCCGGAAATTCGGATTTCCCCCCGCCCCCCTTATCGCATGAAGATCGCGAAATCTAAGACACTATACAGTGTATTCGGCGCTCCACCAAATAAAAGGGTCGAGATATCCCCGTGCTAACCCGCTAACAGTTGGTATCAGTCTGTACGTGCATTACATTTACGAGATTGAATGTATAAAGTTTTTTATTACCCATGACCAACTCATGACATAGGTGGCAGCACTAGCAAAAGTGGCCACGCGCTCATGCACGGTATACCGGTCCGAAACAACATCTAAACAATCTAAAAAAACACCAGACTGAGGTGTGAGTTTACTTAAAAACCACCCAACACATCCCATGCTCCCAGATTAAGCCGCTCAGTCCAACGATCACAATACAGCATGCCAACGGCGCATCATAGCACATATGACGACTCTGTAGGATATTTCACCGTTTACTGGTCCTGTCACTGCCAAACGAATTACCGCCCACCTGCAAATTCACGCCGACATAAGCCATCCGAAGCCTTTGGAAAAACTGAATTTAAATTGTCCGCGGCAATACAAAATTCCTTAATGAAAGATGCACTTTCATAGGCACTGCACATGCATGCAGACGACGCTAGCAGCATGGCCTTCATCTGTCAACGGCAATAACTTCACTTTCATGGCAATAACCTCGTGACGATGGAAACGAGCAACCGAGCATGCATTACACATCGCGACCCATCGTAGGTCCGATGCAACATGCAACCAGATAAATACCTATATCTTCGGTCGCCGTAAGCCATAACTATGGCTCTTCTTTGGACGCCCACGGTCCAACTTCAGTGGTTCTGGAGGTTCCAGTCCAGCAATCACTGGCTCGTGGTATGTAGCAAGTTGCACCACATTCACAGGTCCTATAGTTTCTGCGGTAACAGGATCCTGTAATAAAGCTACATTCTCCGACAGCATTTTGGTTTTGACAAATGGACCCTCACGTTTTGGCGCTAACTTTGCGGAAAACTGAGCTGCTGCATCGGATAGCACATGTACTTCCTTAAGTACTTGGTCACCCACCGAGTGACGGGCTCGCCCACCGCTTCTTGTCGTAATAAACCTTCTGTTTATCCCTCACTTTCGCAAGGTTTTCCTTTACGAACTGACACGCAGCTGCAAGTCTGTTTACGAGATCGGTGACAAATGGTTTTATGTCGCTGTCCTCGGGTCAACGGCTGATCATTTCCGGCACCCCAGGGGTGCTTAAGCATGCGTCCGAACATTATCTCACAAGGGGCCACACCAGTGGACTCACTTTGAGCGGTGTTTACCGCAAAACCCAGCACATTTAAAAGAGATTCCCACTGCCTGTGCTCCTTCGTGAAAATACGCAACATCGATACTAAAACTCGATTTACCCTTTCTGTTAAGTTTGTCTGTGGGTGGTACGGGGTCGTGTACCGTGGGGTCACACCCAAAAATCTCCACATGGTTTTATACACTCGGACCATCTCGGACCATTATCCGAGATTACCACTTTCGGAAAACCAAACTGACAACATAACTTAAACATATGTTCGGCAACCGGTCGGGCTTTTGCCGATTTCAAACCAAACACTGCGACGTATTTACTAAAGTAGTCCACGATCACTAACAGATACGTGTTTCCTCTTGGGCTACGTGGCAACGGCCCTAATAGGTCAACCCCGAGCACTTCCCATGGCCCTACCGACTCGGTGCCTGATTTGTCGGCTTGCCCGTCTGACAACCAACACAACCCTGCAATATCTCTTGACATCTTTACGCACCCCTGGCCATGTATACTCGCGCTGCACCCTAACTATTGTTTTGTCACGTCCATAGTGACCTGCTAGCGGATGATCGTGAAATTGTTGAATCACCTGGTACCTTTGTGACTTCGGAACCACGATTTTGGTCACACTAGACTTTTCGTTTTTTGGAGGGTAATACTTAACTAACAAGTTATGATCTAACATGCAATCTTTGGCAAGGCAGATAACCTTTGCCCGGAAACCGCGGTTTTCCGGCAAATCCCCTTCGCCCAGGTACCGACGCACAGCGCTCCAGGTCTCGTCCATGTTTTGCTCATGGATAAACTCCTCACGCGTAGGAAATTCGTCGCGCACCACTGCAGTGGTTAGCACCTCTACTCGTCCTTCCTCCGCTTTGACCGCATCCACCGGATTACGCGACAAAGCATCTGCGGCCTGGTTAGTGGAGCCCTTTCGATACTGAATCGAGAAATCCAATCCTTGCAATTGGAGTGCCCACCTAGCTAACCTCCCGCCCGGTTCCCTCAGGTTCCTCAACCATTTGAGCGCCTGATGGTCCGTCTCGATGGTGAAGTGCATAAATTCGATGTAATGACCAAATTTCTTTATTGCCCATACCACCGCTAAACATTCGAGCTCGGGCACGGAATAATTCTTTTCCGCCCCAGTAAGACCTCTACTCACGAATGCAATAGGTTTCGAAATCCCATCGTGGTTCTGTAACTATACAGCCCCTAAACCCACTCCTGACACGTCTGTTTGGATTATATACTCTATATCCAAATCTGGCAGGCTGGTCCCCGCCGTTTTAACTAGAGCATCTTTAATCGCCTCGAATGCATCTATATCTTCCGTGTTTCACATGTGCTCTCTCTATCTTTAATTGTTAAGTCAGACAACGGTCTCGCGAAATTGGAAAACTTCGGAACAAATTTCCGATAGTAACTGGCCAAACCCAGAAACTGCTGGACATTCTTTACACTTTTTGGCACCGGAAATTCTTTCACGGCCCGGACTTTCTCAGGGTTAGGCAACACTTTACCGGGTGATATAATATGTCCAAAATACTTCACCTCCTGAGTACAAATCCTTATTTTCTCGGGATGGATTGACAGCCCTGCCGCTACCAAACGCGAGAAAATCTCTCGACAATGCACGATATGCTCCTCGATACTCGCCGAGTAAATGAGATCGTCATCTACGAAACCCTCTGCGAACACCTTCGCGGTGTCGCCTAGCACCTTATCTATAAAGCGCTTAAACGTAGCCGGAGCGTTTCTCAACCCAAACGGCATCACAGTAAATTGCCACAGGCCCTTATGTGTGTGGAACGCGGTCTTTTCTTTATCGCCGCTGGCCATAGGGATTTGCAGGAAGCCATTATTCAAATCGATCACTGTGAAAAACTTTGCCGTACCTACTCGCGAGAACATAACGTCCGCGTTTTGCATCGGGTACTGGTCGGGGGCAGTTACCTCGTTCAACTTGCGGTAATCGATGCATAGTCTGATCGTTCAGTTATTGTTTTTTACTAAGACTGTGTTCGCCACCCACGGGGAACAAGATGGTTCGACGATTCCTAAATCTCGAAACTCATATAGCGCTGTTTCCAACATTTCTCGCTTCTTTGCATTTAACGGTCAAAACCTCGACACTACGGGAGCATGCTCACCTGTTCTAATGCAATGGTCCACGCCTATCGCACTACCTGTGCGGAACTCAAAGGCATGCCGGTATTCCTCGAATACTGCGAATAACTTATCACGGAAATCTATCGGACACGCCGACGACGCTATCTTTTCCCTCCACTATGCGTTATTATTTAAGGTACCTGTCATAACGGTCACCGTCTCAAAGGGAACTTCCACCCCCGGGAGTCTTACTGAGGTCCACACCCCTTTGCTCACGTCAGGTACGATCTCTGCACCTCGGATGAAGTCTCTACCTAAAGTAACCGGCTGGCTCATATTTGGCATAACAACAAATCTCTGGCGCTTATACCCTCCGACCCATCTCACACTCAGGTAGGCTATACCCTCAGACTACGCTGAGCTCGCCACTTGGTCGACCAAAACCACCTTATGCAGGGTCCGGCACAACGCACTATCAATAACGCAACTACACGTGCCTGAATCTATCAGCGCGGTCACCGCTTCTCCCTCTAACACGACGCTAATTAAAGGCACTTTATCCTCGGATAACTCGCCGCACAACCCACGGTACACGCTCGCCCTCAATTCCTCGGTTAGACTGAGGCCACCGGTCCCTCCGATGGCCTCCCACCCTAGTTTTTTGAATTTTGCTCGGGTTTTGGGGTATCAGGGCATTCTTTCCTAAAATGGCCCTCTTTATCGCAATTAAAGGGACAGTCCACTCTAAAATGAAAAAAAACATATGTTGTGCACAACGAAAAACTATACATCTTTGCAATTGGATGTGTTAAGAAATTCGCGATAGTTAACGAGTAATTAAATGAAAACCGCGTGATTTCGGCGGTGCAACGTTCCATTTGCCGGTGCAAAACGGCGGGGAGAACGCCGTTCGATCGGTCGGTCCAAGGGTCGATCGAATCGCGTTCCATGCGCGCTTGTTGGCTGTGTGCACGCAGCGTCGCATCCCCTCTGGCAAAAATGGATTTGTAACGTGATTGGCCGTCCATTTGGGCCGACCGGTAAATACACGCCCCGTTTAACACCGTTTTTATTTAATTTCTTGTTAACTATCGCGAATTTCTTAACACATCCAATTGCAAAGTTTCGTAGTTTTTTGTTGCGCACAACATATGTTTTTTTCATTTTAGAGTGGACTGTCCCTTTAAAGCAGCGCATGTGCCCTGGGCCCTTATTCCCTTGGGTCTTACCTATGGTCTTGCTAGCCTTAGCGCTATCAGCCTTCGCTGATTTGGGGTCGGTTTTCTTTGGAGCCTTGCTCTCACCTGCGCGCTTATCCTTTTGCGCGCTCCCCTTACTACGCTTCTGCCCTTTACGCTGAGACCTATGCGACTCTGCCTTCTCATTACTGCGATCATCCCTCTCGCCCTGGTCACTGTCACCGCGACTCGCACTGCGATTCTTATCGCAACGGTCTTTGCTCGACCGGTGCTTACTATTTTGCTGACCTTTGGAATCGCGCGGTTTCTTCGATTCCCAACCAGTGTTAGCCTCAAATAACTCTTCGGGTGGGGGTGGTCGGTTATACCGATTGTCCAAACGCGCCATGGCCTCAAAATGGGGTGCTCGCCTGGCCATTTCTGCCAGCGATTTAAACTCCAACCCGCGCAACAATTGCCTAAAGGTCGGATTTACCTGTCTCAATACTCTGGAGACCTTCCCATCTTCCATCTCGTTCGGCCGTGCCCTGCGGTACAGCATCACATTTGCATGGATAAAAGACAACAATGGTTTATCTACATCTTGGGTACGGCGTTCTAAATCACGCATCAACAGGCTACTGTATTCTTCGGGGAGGAAAGCTCGGAGGAACTCGGTTTTAAAGGTAACCCAACAGGTAAACCCATTTTCGAACTTCCACCATCTTCGGGCATAATTTGTGAGCGCCGTCGGCACCACCTTATCCATAAACTCCCCCTCAGTGTAACCGCCTGCTACGCCAAACGCTTTTAGATCATCTAAGAAATCCAACGCACCTTGCCTGCTAGTGCCATCAAAACTGGGCAGTTCGAACTCCTGCGGCCATCTTGGTTGTGGACCACCGGGGGGCGCGAAACCAGTGCCGTCCCTCGGTTCATTACTCTGCACTGTAACAGCATGTCCCACACTCACTATGTCCATTTCCCGCTGGGGAATGACTGCCGGCTCCTCAAACGCGCGCGCGACTACCGGCTCCGTCGGGACCTCTGGCAGGGCCGCAGGCGCACGCTCAGGGGTTCTGCGAAGTTCCCTGATGCGCGAGACTATCCGTTCCCACCCCCCTACCCCGCTAACCTCCATCATCGGCATGCCTAACAACGCACCAATAACTTGCGCAGGTACCGACCTTCCTAGGTCTGGAGTGTGGACATCCCCACTGCACGCTCCCCACCCGTCCCCGACACTACTGTGCTCGGTCAGCGCTGCATTCCTCTCGCCACCCCTGTGAGTGATTACTATGGAGTTCCTGCTAATTCTTTTCCCGCGCTTACTCAGCGACACCCGCGCGGACCGCTTCCCCGCGCTGCTCTTACATCTCAACACACTCCTTCTGAGCTGTTGTGGCGGCCTGAAGGTGTTTTGCGTGATAAACAACCCCGCTCCATCTTCTGCAGATGAGCGTTTCTTGCCCTTTGCCAAACGTCTTAAACTCAAGCTACGCGAACTACTTAGTTTCCGCGTGGTCACCGTTGCCTCAACCCTCTGGCCAAGGTGGGAAAGAGGTATATCGTCGTCGTTTGATGAGTCCGACTGCTCATCGTCCTCCGCCGTGGGACCCACACCGCCAGCGGTACCGTGTCGAGACCGGCCAACGTTAGCGATTACTGCCGTTCGTTGGCGATGTGCACTGCTTTCGCCGTGCTGCACCGCACCGGTATGCCGTCCCTCCGACTCGGAGGGACGCACACGCACACGCACACGCGCACGCGCACGCGCACGCGCACGCGCACGCGCACACGCACACGCACGCACGCACACGCGTGCGTGCATGTGCGCTCAGATATTTCTATTTATTTTGCTAGTTTGCTAAATTATATTCACATTAAGTATTTTGCTTGCAGAAGGGTATGTTGTTGTTTGGTACAAGGCAATTAAGTTGATAGCAGTGTTTTTGTTATTCCTGTTTTGTTTTGGTAAAGTGTTTTA
>JAVBJR010000592.1:0-2678 GCA_031546965.1 Dysgonomonas sp. | reverse complement strand
TTGGTCATAGTCCACTTTTACCGCCCTGTCAGTTCACCTTAAGGCTACAGTCACACGAGCGTAGCAAAACGGACAGCTTTTTGTCGTCTGTGTGCGCTTAACATAGCAGCCTATGGAGCCGGTCACATGAACGTTGTCCGTTAAAATTAACTTATATTTACGTCGCTCAAGGACGCGACACGGACGTGACAAGGACGACACTCAACAGCATAACAACAACTGCAACTTCAATGTTATTCATGTTCTTACCATGTTAAGGCTAGAGTCACACAAGCGTATGAAAATGGACAGCTGCTTGACAGCTGTCTGACAGCAATTTGCTGTCCGTTTTCACCCCGGTCACACAGAGTGCTGCAGTTCAGTTCATAAAACGTTTGGTAATAAGATGAATAAAATAGAAGTCGCAGTTGTTGTTATGCTGTTGCATGTCGCGTCCTTGCCACGTCCGTGTCGCGCTATTGAGTGACGTTAATCTGTCGTCAATTTTAACGGACGTTCGTGTGACCGCTCCATTGGCCACAATGTTAAGCGCACACGGACGGCAAAAAGCCGTCCATTTTGCTACGCTCGTGTGACTGCACCATTAATCAATAAATGACGAGCTAAATCGTTCTCAAATCGTTTAAAAGCTGAGTAAAAATATATTATGACTGCCTACTTCATGATATTACTTTGTTCAAATGAAATTAGATCATAATTTATTTTATTTGGACGAATTATAAGATGCACAAGTATGTTTGGGTCAATAAATTAAATCACTATATATGTACTATAAGGAAGTTGCATGTACAAGGGTTCGTTAGAAAAAGTCACCGTTGGCAAAGACATGCACCCATTCTATACAGCATGAGGAGATGGCATTTTCCGTCCGTGAAAAAATATCACTTCTGTTGATCCTTAGATCACATTATCACTACGGCCACAATGTCTGTATTGAAATTGGCCTTTAGAACTTTTCTTTCATTTGTGCATGCAACTTCCTTATACATATTACTTTAATTTATTGACCCAAACATACTTGTGTATCTTTTAAATTGTCCAAATAATAAATAGCGATCTAATTTCATTTGAACGCTCCTTATAGTTCTCTCGATCATAATTATTACATTATGAGCATGTACTCTGGATTAGAAATCAATTGCACATGTTCTGCTATCCCAAATTCCACCTAGAAGTGGAAGAATTGGCATGCCAGACAACATGGGTTGCCTTGCAGCGCATTTACCGTTTTAACAAGCCATGAAACAATAAGTTTTTTGGGTACTAAGTTTATTTATAAATCGACAGGAGCGTAAATTATGAATTCGAGTTTTTAAAGGAGAACTGACAGGGCGGGAAAAGTGGACTATGGTCAGTGCCATAAACGGCATCGAGAACCCATTTTGCCCAATAATGGACAGACTAATTGGCGGGTAGTCCAAATTTACCCAATGGCAGGGTTGGTCATAGTCCACTTTTCTCGCCCTGTCAGTTCTCCTTTAAAGTCCGTTGCCATAAGCGACGTTTCTGCCGATGCTGTGCAGTGAAAACAACCCATTCCGCTACCTGCGCTTCAATATTTGCGAACTAAAAACTCGCGCATCTGGCCTCTAAAATGCGTAATCCAAATTGGATTGGGGTAATATACTGAGAGACTGACCGTCATACGAAGTTTCAGCTCTCTAGGATGTGTAGAAGTTGTGTAAAAATGAGCTGAAAGTTACTGCAAACAAACAAACACCATTCATGATAAACGTATATAAACTTAGTAAAAATAGTATTTTCAATAGTTCCAAATTTTTGTTCACCCTGTATATATCGAAAAAAGCATTAGTCATGACATTTTTTGTAACTTAAAAATTGCTTGCTATATATTCTGCACTCTGTCCTTTAATAATATCATATATTTTAACATGTTTGCAAAAAGTGGGACCTTAAAATAATTCATACACACTCCTTTGCAAACATGCTGCGACTGAAGATTTCAGTAAGGATCAGGAATACACTGAACGTCTGACACAAATTCATTTTACCCAACAGTGGTATGTTTTCCAGTAACTCGTTGCACAACTCTTCAAATATTTCCACGAAAAGTAAGATAACAACCATTCATTATACGCAGAATTAATATACACATATTACTTGTTTAATATATTCAAGAAACTTCCATTTCAAGAAAGAATCTCATTAAAATTTAATGCTGAATTAAAAGATAACGATAATGAAATTTCTCAAAAGTCCTTGGTCAAGGTGTGCATTACTCCGAAAGTCATATGACCTTTGCGGTATAAAAGAGCTTGTTGCAGTTCACTATTGTGATAGACAACTGACTTATTCCCGTGCTAACAAGTGAAAAATACCATTATAAAATGGCTACACTTAACAAGGTTTTTGTGAGTAGCTCAATCCACCGCTATATAATAAGGTGACCACAAAATAATATTTACTGCAGTTTTCAATATGATACAATTTTTGCAGTATGTGCTGCTGTGGGGTATGTTGATTTTGTCAAGTGCATATGCTGACCCGGGACCTGATCCAGATCCAAACCCAGACCCAGAAGCTGAACCTGAGCCTGCAGCTGATCCACAGCCAATTTTTGGTTATCGATATAGTGGTTTTGGTTTCGGTCACAGGCCCTTCTTTGGACGATATGGATTTAGAGGAGGAGTCTACCGTCCCTTTTATAATTTTGGCTA
>JAVBJR010000886.1:0-4151 GCA_031546965.1 Dysgonomonas sp. | reverse complement strand
AAAAAGGGGTGGTTGGGTGAGCCGCCCGCTTCCTGTTCGTCACTTCCTGCTGCACTGCTCATACCACTAAAAACTAATTCAAATTTACCGCTATGCAGCCAACACAAACAGGAAGTGAGCGCTCCACCACGAGTCTCACTTCCGCTCGCCGTCCACTCTTTTCCCACAATGCAGCAGCTGGCAGTCCATGTAAGTGATATAGGTCTATGATGAAACATCTGCTATATGTAAGATATCTATTTTGTGTTGAACAAACTCTCCATACTAGAATTTTTTCCCAAGTTCCTAGCCTCTCTACACAGGCCCAAAAACACACTAACTTCAATCTGTTAAAACACTTTTAATATTTTTTTAAAAAAGAAAAGAAATGAACTCATAGTTTTAATTTTAATCATTCTTTCTACAGTCCGAATATCATGGGGTGTTACAAAACCCTGTCAGTTCACCTTTAATGTCAATTATATACTATTAGGGAAGTAACTTCGGATTTCATTGAGTATTAAAGTAAATTTATTTGAAAATCAAACCCTAAAAAGAGTAATTATAGCAAAACTGTGTAATTAGTACATAAATAAATTCTAAATGGCTACAATAATTCATAATTATTTGCAATGTTGCTATTAGCTAGATGTAAATGTGAAGATTATACTGCCAACCACTTACAGCACAAAGTGCTTGGCTTAATGTTTGTAATTCATTTTGTGTAATTAATTTACAGAATACATCATCTGATTTTTGCACAACTTTATGGTTGATATAGGGTGATAATTTAAGATTAAAAGAAATGGTGGCAACATTTTTCATTTAGGTTCTTTTTCATTTAGGTTTATTTAAGATCCTTCATTTAACATATGGAATGGAACCATCATTACATCCATTATTTAGTTGTGAGAAACGTTTTAAATTGAGTTGAAAAAAAATGTAAATGACGTCGTTAGTAAATAAATATTGCCACTCTGAGTATTACAAATTTAAAAGTTGTGGCAGATAATGTTGGAGAAAATGTTAACTGCACATTCAGCCACTAAAAGATAAGTGGAGAGATGTTTGCATATAGGAGGATAATTCACTGTTGTATTCATGACTATAGCTGCATTTATCTAGTAGTTGTCTATGCAAATTTACTTTGCATATATGTTTACTGAGTGGTTCGTTCATTTTGTATGCGTTTGTTGTGCTGCTAGCAAAGTACATGTCACTTGTTCCTCTCTGAAGACTGCGTTAAAAGTAATTTACTTTGCACAATGGGAACCTACATGCATATTGATTGGCCATCCATCTTGTGTAATTAGGGAAAGTGCTCAAATGAAGAAAAAAACTTGATGGCCAAGTTTAATCTAACCTCCTTGAATTTAATAGCATTATTCAGTATGCCTGCATCGCCATTTTTTTTAATTTCGGACTTGATCTTTATTATTAATATTATAAATGTGGTTTGTTTCAATTAATTTAAGTCTATAGTGCGTTTCAACTCAAGATTGCACACGTCAACGATTGCCAAGAATTAATTTCACATAATATGTAAGTCGAATTTTGAATACATTATTATCAATTAACTTTATTAAGTATATTCCATGAACTTAGTATAGTGGAATGATTTTTTGGTGTAAGGATTTACCCCATAAAGCAAGAAAACAAGAGAGAATTACTGCAACCTTGAGTTGAAACGCACTATAGTAACCTTGTTTCAATGAAAGAAAAGGTATAAAAACATTCAAAAGTTTGTTGTCATCACAAGAGTGGAAGATGTAGATTTATATATTTGCTTTGTAGATCAATTTAGATAAAAATAATCTTAATGTTCATTACGTAATTACTGAACGCTCCCCATCATAAGAGGCAAAGGGCGTGGCTATCGTAACCGCGCGTTTGGAATGCGAACCAATCAGCGACGTGGTTGAATGCGACATTTTGAGTACGAATGGTACGAATCTGTGTAGATTGCGTGCTAAATTTCAAATTACGCCTCGTTTGATAACTTGTTCTTCAATGATAAAACATTTACGAGATACGATATTGCAAAAAGTAACGAATGAATTACGATTATAATTGCGGATGCGGATTAATATTTTTTGAGCAAATGAGAGATTGGGAAGGCGGGGCGTCGCTGCATTGCGTCGTTGTTGATTGACATGCTGAAAGTTACGGCGCTTCATTTTACGGAGTTACGACTACTACTGGCTTCTCGAAAATATTTGGCGCGTTTCTCATCTGGCGGCTGCGTCATCATGCGAGATGAGAATTTTTGAAGGTCAGCGTTTGGTATCCGTTTTTTCTTATTCGGTGGTTTCCATGTTGTCTGTCAGTTGACTGAATAAACCGGTCGTGATTTTTACGTACAGTTGTTGCACTTGAAACGTGGAGCGCGTTTTTTGACGGCTGGCCAGTAGTACATAGGCAGGGCTTGTTGAGACAAAAGATTCCATCCATCCATCTTTGTTTGTCGACAAACATTTTGCGGAATGTGCGCACCCATCTGTGCACCGAATTTTTGTCTGAAGCGCGAGAACACACTCAAATTTCTCCCAAACTTGCCTATAGCTCGGCCTAATACAGACATTTAAGTAAAGAATCCATTCGTTTCTCACTTAATTAGTCCAGGCAAAAATATTACAATAAACAAGACTTTGCATCCTTAAATTCATTACTAATACAGGGTGCATGTCTACTACATACTATATAACCTGATATTCCGGATAATTATCCTGATAAAGTCATTATTATTGAAAATAATTATGAAATTCATGATAAATATGTGATGTTTTTTTTTGACAGCATGGTCATATAATTATATGATATTTAAGGAAATTAAATTAATTGTATACAGATCATAATGCATACTTTTCAAATCATATGCTAGATTGCAAACATAACAATCGATCAATTCACTGAAATGTTTTTATGAGTGTTCAATTTCTGGTGTTCGTATACACTATATAAAAATGAAAAATAGAAATAAATGTTTGCATGATTATAAATGGTGTTTTATTCCATAAATAATGATATTTTGCTAAATATGGTCATGAAAATCCTGATAAAATCCTTATAAATTTTGGATTTGAATACCAGTAGAAACCCTGTATAATAACATTTCTTGTTAATAGCTTGCAAATAGCAAGCTATAGTGCGTCTCAAATCAAGATTGCAATCGTCAACGATTGAAAAAAATTAATTTAACATAATATTTAGGTCGAATTTTGAAAACAACATTGTCAATTAACTTTATTAAAGGAGAACTGACACAGTTTTTGAACATACCCTGAAAAGTTAATAGTTTATTGAAATTATGCCAAAAAAACGATTGGCGAGAACGATAGTTTTGTAAACATTAGTAAAAAATAGTTACGACTGGTTAGAGATGTGACGCCATCGTGTCACATAAGTGCGATGTCACGGCGCTGGTGTCATAATGTCCTGTGGCAAAATGGCGCTAGCCAATGAGACGGATCATCGTCGATCGAAATCGAACGTTTTCGAATTTCTGCCTATCGCAGCGTTTTCGATCCGTGACGTACATTGTGACTTGACGACCGAAATGGACCTTTACTCTAGTCGTCGTAACAATTAAACGGTGCGGTAAACAAATCTGAAAATCGCAACGAAGTTTCAGAATACGCGTCTGACGAGTTGGCTTAACGATCGACCAAATCGGTGAGGTCCATAGAGCTATATTAATAGTACTAGAGGCGCAATCACGTGACCTCGCTTCGTTGCAGCATACGACGTTCGATGACGAGCAAGGCGCCATCAATGAGCTATATACTTCGTAACCAGGAGAGGCAAACTGCACAGTTCCGGAGCACGAGCTCAAACCGATTTTATGTGGAATGATTTGTTTATGGAATGTGTTTACCACCATTGGTAAGCATTTGCATAACGTCTGCTGTAGCTTAATAAAAGGAAAAAATTACTTGAAATTAATATTTAGTCTACCTAAGGAAATTCAAACACGGTGATGATATGTTATCAAGGAAACAGTTTCAGGGTTGTTACCAATTTGGTTTTTAACAAATTTCACTAATTTTTCACTATTTGTAGCAACAGTCTTTTTATGCATTTATGCAATTTCATATTTATCTTTATATTGAAAAATGAAAACAATTAAAAATGATTGCAGCTTTATAGTAACAAAATATACAAAATTCATTAGA
>JAVBJR010001170.1:0-3683 GCA_031546965.1 Dysgonomonas sp. | reverse complement strand
GGTTTTCGGTATGCAAATGAGCAGATAATTAGCATAATTAGTGAAATAATGCATGAAACAGGAAGCCGACAATTGTGCGAAAACAAAAACGCTGGCCGAACAAAATGCTATTATTAAAAATGAACGCGTATCATTATTTTTCTATTGTGTTGGCAGGAAAAATGTTGATTCACATTTGCCACATTGTAATTTAAGCCTAATTTTCGAAATATTCGAACATTGAGGTTAAATTTCCATTGACGCGTTAAATTTTGAACGGTTTAAATTTTTTCATCGTGATATACGATGCGTACATTTATTTAATATGTAAATAATCAGGAAAGGTATTAGAGTATTTTCGAACGGATTTGGAACGGATTTGGAACAGAGTTTGAAGTTTCGATCACATTTCGAACTCTTTCGAAGAGTTTTAGATCAAATTGTACATTAATATGTGTGCTTACTGTTTGATAGTTTGCTTATATTCCATAATGCTTACATGCATTTGTAATGTAATTAATTTGGAACGGTTTTGGAACAGTTTCGAACAGTTTCGAACTTTTTTCGAG
Source organism: Dysgonomonas sp. (assembly GCA_031546965.1). Classification (GTDB taxonomy): domain Bacteria; phylum Bacteroidota; class Bacteroidia; order Bacteroidales; family Dysgonomonadaceae; genus Dysgonomonas_A. Next base: position 3,135 of record JAVBJR010001170.1, on the reverse strand, counting down.
CATTATAATGCTGTATTTGAACAAATTGTACAATAGTGCGCAAGATAACCATTTGACAATTTATCTATATTAAAATATGCTTACATTTATTTGTAATGTAATTAATTTCGAACGGTTGTTTGGGAACATTTTCGAACGGTCTTCGAACATTGTAATGCGTTATTTGAACAAATTTTACATCAATACGCATGTTAACCGTTTGACAATTTATCTATATTAAAATATGCTTACATGTATTTGAAATGTAATTAAATTGGAAAGGTTTTGGAACATTTTGGAACATGTTCGAACGGTTTTCGAACATTGTCAATCGGTTTTTGAATAATATCTAAGTGAATACACATGGGAATTATTGGCCATTTTATTCGTATTCCACAATTGTTGCATTTATTTGGCATGATATTAATTTCGAATGGTTTTTGAAAAGTTTAGAACGGTTTTTGAACAGCTTCGAACGTTCGAAATTTAAGTTCGAACGCTGCATTTAAATGAGAACATTTTTTAAATTTAATAACGCGTACCACCGCTTACCTATCGACATAGTATTTTGAACATACCTATACTTCGAATTTTTTTACTACAATGTTCCAAATTTAAATTCGAACCAATTGTGATCTTAGAGTGTTCGAAATTTAAGTTCGAACACTGCATTTAATTTGGAACATTTTTGAAATTTAATAACGCGTACTACCGCTTAACTAATGTCATAACTTGTATTTTCAATATAACTTTACTTTTAATGTTCAAAATTTTATTTCGAACAGTCTGTAAATTGGAACAGTCTTAAAATTCGAACACTCTTTGAATTCCAACAGTATTTCAATTGTAACATAGACTGAAAAATATATATGATATGTCAAAGTGATAGGTTCGTCGAAGTTTCGCGGACATCTGTCACTTTCTATCACTCATAATTTGTCAATAATTATGCTCATGCATCCTAATTAAGCTAATTACCATACAGGTGCATATTTTAATGATGTTGTTCGCTAGATATTACCAGATAATGGTAGGCTAAGTGATGATAATCAATATTTTACGTATCGATCGATCGCAAACGTAATTTTTCGAACACTTCGTACTTTTTAATTTCCTCACTTACTGTCCATTAATTAATTAATTAATTAATTAACTAATTAACTTAATGATATACAAACTTTCCCTGGTTACTAAATGTATGGGTACGAGTTGCACTTAACATGGTTACAGTCACGGAACAGTTTCGCAATAGGGGAATGCGCCACCCAGCGGCAGAACGCTGAACTAAAAGCTTTTTGCAAACTTTTTCACATAGACATATATGATGTTGAAATGTTTGAATTTTTTTAAATGCAATAAAACATGTCTATGGTGGAAACTGTCTATGATGTAAAATGTCCATTGTGGTAACCTGTCTATGGTGGAAACCTGTTTATGGTGGAAACCTGTCTATGGTGGAAAATATTACATTTTTGCCGCGTGAACATCACGAAAATATGTTTTACGAATATCTCTCTATGCTTTAAAAACTGTCTATGGTGGAAACTGTCTATTGTAGAAACCTGTCTATGGTGGAAATCTGTCCGTGGTGGAAACCTGTCTATGGTGGAAACCTGCCTATGGTGCAAACCTGTCTATGGTGGAAAATTTGACATATTTTGTCATCGACAACGTGATACTGTATATGTTTTTAAAAACATCTCTATTCTGGAAAACCTGTCTAAGGTGGAAACCTGTCTAAGGTGGAAACCTGTCCATGGTGGGAACCTGTCCATGGTGGAAACCTGTCTATGGTGGAAACCTGCTTATGGTGGAAAATATGACATTCATTGTCGCGTGAACATCATGATTTATGTTTTAAGAAAATCTATCAATCATAGAAAACTTGTCTATGGTGGAAACTGCCTATTGTGGAAACCTGTCTATTGTAGAAACCTGTCTATGTTGGAAACCTGTCCACGGTGGAAACCTGTCCATAGTGGATAATTTAACAATTTTTGACGCTTGATTTATATTTTTTTAAAACATGTTCTCGCTAGAAAACCTGTCTATGGTGGAAAGGTTTTAATGTTTATTGGGATTCCACCATAAACAGGTTTCACTGTATCACCTGATTATATTCCATTTAATAGCACATAGAAGTTTTATGAATAAATTTTTACTAACATTGTAGATTTGAAAAAAAAAATAAAATGTCGGTTGAATAAAGAAAATGAAATGCACTAAGATGGCCGCCGTTTTTGGTCTCCTGTGTTTTATTGTTTTCTTAGTGCTTCCGGTTCCACATAATGCTGTCCATTTATTGCCTCTTTGACCACTTGGTCCACTCGACATTTTCCCACCCAAATGTCACTCCATTGATCCTTATATAAAAAGAAACTAACAAAAAACTGCTAACGTGGCAAAATCACGAAAACATAAAATTGATATTAAAGAAATTCTAGTATTAATAGCACAATTATATAATATTACAACACACTTAAATATGAAGGGAATCAGTCAATATAGTTAACATTTTCTTCACATTTGAAAATAATAAGTTAAATAATTAATTTTAGTAAATTGTGAAAATAAGCCTAATTTGCAAACTTTTAATTTTTAAATATCCACTAGATAATTGTTCCCCTTAAAATGATATTTCAGTAATAAGTATTGTGTAATCTTACAGCATATATAGATAAATATTGAAAGGTTAAAACAATGAACTAAAATAATTAAATTAAAATGAAATATCATTTTGTCGAATTATTGACATAAGCCTAATTTGCAAACTTCGCGGCTATTTCTCATTTAAAATAAATCTCTTTATTATTTCACTCCTGTTTAGCATTAAGTACGTGTGATATTATGTAAAACACACTTAAACACTAAGTAAATAAAGTAATTACTATAACAATATAGTTTAAATAATTATTTCCCTAAAATTACATTTTATCGCGACAAGTGAACGGAATTAAATTATTATTTTTAATAGGCCTATTAGTAAAATCTACTGTATAAGATATTTCCAATATATTTTTTTAATAATAGTATATAAGGATATCTGTATATTGGTATATGTATTGGGTCATGTATTGTCCAATGATAAGAGTAGAATGCGGTCACGCTGGCTGTTCCGACGGTTAACCGCATTTCCGCAATTCCACGTAAAATCAT
>JAVBJR010000427.1:0-2778 GCA_031546965.1 Dysgonomonas sp. | reverse complement strand
GGAAATGTTTGTTAGCAGGGTTGTACATAAATTCTGTGCATGTTTTTCGTTTATTCACCCCCCTTGTGCTAAACTGTGTGAGCCAATATGACCACAGGCTACAAGTAAACAGTAAACAGTATAACATGGTTGCATGCAAGTACCACGGAAATAGCCATCTCATATAAGCTTCTTGTTTTCTCTCTCCCCTGTCTTTTGATGTTGTACTTTGCACAACGAGGCCCTTGTTTCGTGGAGGGTAGATAGGACCTTTTATAATTCTTTTACAAACTCCCTCCCCTTACCCTTCAATAAAGTAATTAGACAAAGTGGTCCAACGTTGATTGATTGATTTATAATAAAAGTAGATGTTGACTGTGGTAAAAATGGCTCCTACTATAGAGGCTTAAAAATAAGCTTGCTTATAATACTCTCGTTGTGTGTGTGTGCTTTGCTATTTAATGCTCCTCTCTCGATATGAATCAGGTGCTGGGTGGGAAGATATTAATATCAGGAGATTTGTGGATGAGCTTGAACTTGTGCTTTGACCGTGAATTTTGACATGGCAGGAATTTAATAACCTGAAAGTATGGAGGATGTTTTTCAAGGTGGAACTTTATAAAATGTTTCTCAAGAATCGGGTTGATCGTTATAAATATGCTTTATAAATAGTAATTAACAGGGTGATTGGAAATGCTGCAGTTTTGTATTTTTAAAGAACAAGTTGTACTTTTTGTACAACCACATTACATATAATTGTAATCAATACTCATGATTATAATGGATTATATTCCTATATTTTTAGAAAGGTTTCTATATATTTATATTCTTGGGAAATTCCTATATTTTTCATAAAAGTTAGCAGTATTACAATTTATTTATAATATTGTATTGCACATCCTACAAATGTACTGATAGTGAATGTTAACATATTGTGTTCTTGAATATTCCCAAACTATCTTAATAGTAATTTGATATTGTTTCATAAAATTAGATTCTTATATGACATCTAGTGGTGTACGTTGTGCTGCTATAAGTTTTATAACTAAATTCTTTAATGAACTGCCACATTCTCTTTATCATTTATTGTAAATCAGCTTTTCATTATTAAAAAAATTGCTATTTCCACTCTACTTTGATTAGTAAATTTGTCACGGATTTATAAATTATTCAATCAATGTTACCTTTTAGAGAAAATAGTAAATTCAGAGGCTGTCATAGTTAATGTTCCTGCATTTCTTCTATACTATTTATGGAAAAGATTTAAGAAAGAGTTTTTACTTGGCAGCTTGTGATAAATATTAAATAATACAGTATCAACGATTATATGTTTCTATAGTGCGTCTCAACTCAAGATTGCACTCATCAACGATTGCCAAGAATTAATTTCACATAATATGTATTTCGAATTTGGAAAACATTATTGTCAATTAACTTTATTAAGTAATATTCCATGAACTTTGTATAGTGGAATGATTTTTTGGTGTAAGCATTTACCCCATAAAGCAAGAAAACAAGAGAGAACTACTGCAACCTTGAGTTGAGACGCACTATACCTAATCACTAAATTTAGGTTTCTCCCATGTTGTATGAATTCATGTTCTTAACGCTTGGTTCTTGAGAAACATTGAGGATTTCACCTATATCTCCACCATAATAAATGCTACATTATTAAAAAAAAAAAAACTAACATTGAATGCTGAAATGATATTGATAAATGACCCTGATGGTTTATACCGTTCAGTTGTAAGTTACTTCACTGTGGGATTTTGTTTCTTTTTCTTTATTTTTATATTTATCTCGTGTACACCATCCATTCTCCTCCTCTTTGCTGCTTTGCGCTTCTTCCTTTTGCCGGTCCTGGTTTCGGTCTCTGGGTGTACCGCTGATGGTGGTGTCGGTGATGGTCCGTTGCTTCGGTGGTTTGGTGGTGCACATTTATCGGCACATTGACCGTTGTTCTTACACGAGCAGCCCTCCTCCACTTTTCCCGGTTGACAGCCCAAGCAGCAGCGGTCTACCTCAGTTGTCGGTGAACAGCGGCACCCCGCCTCCGTCAAGTTCTTCGCCGCTGCCCATCAAGATCAAGAGCGAACCGATCTCGCCTCCTCGAGACGTGAACAACTCGTCATCTAGTCAGCTACAACGTCCATCTCCGGGCAACACGAGCCACCACGTGACACCATCGCACTCTCCTCCGGACGGTTCGAGTCACAGTCAAGGAGGAGGTAGCGACTACGACAACCACGTGCCGTCGGCATCCAAGAGGCAGAGGGTTTCCGTGAACGATGCCTGGAATACGTAGTGCCTGTTTGATGGCCATTGTCTGTTGGTTGGGTGTATTTTGCTGCCTATATTTCACACCCATCATCATCACACACACACACACACCTCCAAAATGTTTGTCTGCCTGACTTACCCGTAAAAACAAACAAAAACCTGCCTGCGTAACCTCTGTTTCTACCAACCCTACCTTTGTCTTCTTCGTCTTGATCTTCTTCTACTTCTTCTACCACCAACACTTCACACCCAAAGAAACACGCAACAAAGTACCTTTAAAGAAACTAGGCATGCGTTTTTAGTAAGATACGGTGGCAACCGAAGACTCCGCAACCTCACGTACCCAACCCAACTGTGTGTCCAAGTTGGTCCAAGAGACAAGAGACTTTAAAAGACCAGATGAAGAAACGAAAAGACTAAAGACATGGATCATCGTGGTGCCTCTTGGGATAATTATCTTGTTCTTTTGTTTCCTTCTAATGTTTTTGTTCCACTTATTCTTCCACCAATCCATCTAAT
>JAVBJR010001128.1:0-4928 GCA_031546965.1 Dysgonomonas sp. | reverse complement strand
TTTGGAGATATACAGTTAAAGTTGCCAAAGCTTACATAAATTAAAGGTGAACTGACAGGGTAAATTTATTGCAACCGATTTCTCTGAAAAAATTTCCTATGCATGAACAACATGTATTTGCATATGTCCAATTTTTTTCTACTTTTTCCACCAATTCGATTCTTTTTTTTAAAATAAAAATTCGCAAATTTACCCTAAAATTGGTCCTCAAGTCCTCACACTGTCAAAATTTACATCCGGGACGGTGCGTATGGCATGCCACTTGCACAAAAACGTGCTAAATGCCTATTGGCTATATACAGGTGGCTTTCCCACTTCATATGCTAAAACAAACTCCATACTAGAATTTTTCCCCTCCTAGCCTCTCTGCACGGGCCCAAAAACATAACTTAAATCTGTTAAAACACTTTTAATATTTTTTTTTAAAAAGAAAAGAAATGAACTCATAGTTTTAATTTTAATCATTCTTTCTACAGTCCGAATATCATGGGATGTTACAAAACCCTGTCAGTTCACCTTTAATATATACAATAACTGGGATACAGTCTTCTGAAATGTGTGTAGTATACAGTTTAACTAGGAGTGGCAGTTGACATTTGAAGTTGAAGTGTGTGTGAGGCAAAGTTCGCCTTAACTTCCAGGTAATAATTTAGTTTTGCACGTTAGCTATAGAGACATACGTGTCATTTATATTTCGCAAATGTTGAACCTCGACCGGCCTAGCCAACAATGCCAGATACCTGTAATCCATATCTTTCAGGTGAGCAAACAACTGGCTCCAAACTGCAGATAACGTCTAAACAAACTTAACAGCGACGAGGACAAACTCTGCAATAAGCTTTTCAAGCAGCCCTTTATCCATCTTTACTTGTGTGTGCTTTTTTCCTCTAAACTATTGTCTCAATTGGAAAACAATTTGACTGTCTCCACTTAGGCATTTAGCTCAAAACAAAATGGCGCCCGTTATTAATTATCGTTCCCATTTTTAGATAGAAAACATTTTATAGCTTGGTCTGATATGATAGTATAGTATGTAGCCAGTGGGAACCCCGATAGGTTATCCTTATCCAAGAATATAAACTAAAATCTGCTCAAATCTCTTGGCGAATTAAATTTCTTGTCAGCCATGGACCATTTCTAGTGCAACGGTTCTGTGGATAAAAGCTCGACCAGCAATGTCCAGTTTTTGGGCTAAAATATCAAAGAAATCCGAGACTTCATTGAATCGGCAACTCCGCGGTAAGAGATATCCAAGGTAAGCTCAATGGAAGTCCCTAAATCCCATTATTAGATTAGGTATTAGACGCAATAGATGTTTCAAACATTAACTGACAATATGGCCCTTGAAAGGATAATAGATTCCTATGTACCTTGAAATATACCTTGAAAATGTATCAAAAAATATTAATCACATTTTTTCATCTAATTTGGTTCCACCCTCAATTTAGGTGAAATAAATATTACTTGATATTTATATAAAAGTTATATTATCATATGATATATTCTTATCCTTGCATTTGGGTTAAATTAAAACAGCTACATTAAAAGTATTATTTTGCGCGCGTGTAAATTTTCACGTAAAAGTTTTACACACCATTTCGCGGGGGTTTAATTTCAGCAGAAGATGGTGATAATACGAAAAGGTTTTCATTAAAAGTATCTACAGTAAAATCTGTTTAAAAGGATCAGGGAAAAATGGTCCTAAGTAACAGGTGGTCCCTTAATGCATGCAGCAACTATACGAAAAACAAAACCAATAATTTACAGAACAGTCCCTTATTGGAAGAGATCACTACAAAAACGAAGTTGTGGGAATTGAAATAGTGGATTGAAGTGGGATATAACTGAACCACTGTGATTTTGTAGTGAACATGTAATGGAATATGTAGTGGACCACCATTTCAATTCTCACAATTTAGTATTTTCAGCAGTATTTTCCAATAGGGTCTAAGTGTTTTTCATTATTAGGTGTACTAAAACACATGAACCCTGTTTTTACACGATGGTTGTGATGGGTGTCTGTGATTAGAATTGTGAGGTGATACCTATATACCAAATTTCCCAACAATTTTCATAAACTTCAGAAATTTATTTCTGACTTTGACAGGTTTTCAGCAATTTTTGTCCCAAAAATCATAGTCCTTGGTAGGGTTTGGCAGGGGGTTTTATCACCATATCACCAATGTTAGATCCCACCCAGCTTTGGTACCGAGGAAAATTGGTCCTAACAAGCAGGTAGTCCCTTAATATGAGTGGTCTATAAGACAGGTTTTACTGCGTATTCATAGGGCAGTTAATTTCATTTGTTTATTTTAGTGCGTTGGAGCAGCACTAACATTAATTCCAACAAAATAAGGTACTTCACAGATGAGAATTAATGCTGCACACACCGACAACAAATAGCTTATGACTAGAAATGTGACATTTTCACAAATTGCCTCACGTGCCCTTTAGCACATCACCAAATTACCCCACCAGGTAGCACAATGACGTCCAACGGACGTCGTGTTTTGGTCTAATGTCCGACATTTGGAACATGGACGTCTAATGGACGTCCATGGATGTCATGGTCCGGACGTCGGACATTAGACCAAGATATGACTTCCACCAGACCACACTTGCACCAAATGGGACGTCCAGTGGACGTCCACTTGGAACACTTTGTGCTACCTGGGAACTACAAAAACACAAGACAAGATTAGAACAACAATTCACAACCCAATTTAACCAACTAAAGCATACCAAAGGTCAATTACACAGCTACATTACAACATTCAGCAGTCGATACATTAAAATCTAAAGCTACCCCCAGACTGTGCGAATAAAAGCGGCAGCAGCGAGCACGAACGGAAGTAAAACGCTCGTGCTCGCTAAATTTGTGCACCGGCGGGAGCGAGCAACGCAGGAGTAAACGCGTTGCCTCGTGTTGGCGTTCGCGCTCGCCGATGCTCCACCCGGAGTCGGTACATCAAAGGAATTCGCGCGAACGGCGCTTTCTCCATCGGTGGAGCTGCGAGTGATGGCGCCCAAACCTTGCAGCAATATCGCGAGCACGTTCTCACGATCTGCTCGCTTCCGAAACAAAACTCGCTGCAGCTGCTCGCTGCTGCCACTATTGTTCGCACAGTCTGGGGGTAGCTTAAAGCTGGCCCAAGACTGTGTGAACAAAATCGGTAGCAGCGAGCACGAACGGAAGTAAATCGCTCGTGCTCGCTAAATCTGTGCACCTTCGGGAGCGAGCAATCCGGAAGTAAATGCGTTGCCTCGTGTTGGCGTTCGCGCTCGCCAACGCTCCACCAGGAGTCGATACCATCAAAGGAATTCGCGCGAACGCCGCTTTCTTCATGCAGCATTCACTTCAGCGATGGTGCCCAAACTTTGCAGCAATAGCGAGCACGTTCTCGCAAATCTGCTCGCCACCTGCTGCTTCAGGAACGAAATTCGCTGCTCCTGCTCGCTGCTGCCGCTTGTGTTTGCACAGTCTGGGACCAGCTTAAAATGCAAAAAGAAACGAATTAAAACCCCAACAAAATTAAAACTAAAACACCAAACTTACAAAAGTACGAGTCACCGGACATGAATCCGCAACAGTAGCCATGGGGAGCAGACAAAGTTTGACAAAAACGACAGTTAAACAGTCCCTTTATACTTTATCCAACCACTTAATTAACGAGCCGGTGCATGGTCCAAGCTGTTCATTAATTATGCAACCTGGAAATTGTTTAATAAACTTGTGAATTTCGACAGATTCCCTAACATTAATTCTGTGGAATTTATCATCAACAGTCAGAATCTTAAATTCGGCTTTTTGTGGGTCATGGTCATTAACCAATAAATGTTTGCAGAAATTAGAAATTTGAGGGTTATGCAAATGCACTTTAGAACGAGTTCTAAAGGCACGCCGTGTTTGACCAGTATAAACCTGATCACAGTCACCACACGTGGCTCTGTAAACCCAGGATTTCCATTCCACATCCAATTTATCTTTCATACTCGGTAATTTAGAAGCAAGGGTATCTTGCACCGAAAAACCAACTTTAATATCTAACTTTCTGAACCGGTTAGCAATGGTATTATTTAACTTATCATACGGAATAATGACAAATTGTTTCTTGGCGGAACTGTTAGTCAACCTTGACAAATCCAACTTCCTTTTAACTTTAGTAAAAATTTGGTCCACCTTCCTAGGATTAATCCCATTCAACGTCGCACAACCACATAAAAATTCCAATTCTTTCTCACACCGTTCATTATTCAAACGAAAGTTAAAAATCCTATAGACGAAAGTAGTAAATCCTCAACTCATAAAGAAACAGCACATAATATATGTTTAATGTGCCTACATGTTTCAACCACTTAACATGTGGTCATATTCAGGGCCAAGAAACTACAGCTTAAAAATCAGAAATATATAATACAATAAGTAACTGGATAATTAAACACCCAAAGAGATTTTTAAAAATTCAAACACTGTACCAGGAAGGAGATATACCATAAGAAGATCGACAATCATAATAAATTATGAGTTTAAGTCATAAAAACCTAAAAATAACGAAAATTACAAAAAGCTGATAAAAAGTACAAAAACAAACTTACAGCAGCAGCAGTGCGAGGCATTGTTTAAGTTAAAGGTGTTAGGGAGTTGGTAGTGGCTTGGGAATGAGCATTCAATACAATACAATACAATACAATACGTCAGGCAACTACAGGCTCTTGGCCCAACTAGGTTGCCCCTGTCAAGTACCTATACCCTCCCAATTCTATTGAAAAATTTGTCTAACTTGGTCTTAAAACTTTCCACGGTACTCGTCTCCACCACCTCACTTGGCAACCCATTCCACTCATCCACAACCCTGTGAGAGAAGAAGTGTTGCCGCATCAATAGTCGGGGTCTCTGCTTCTGTAATTTGAAACGGTGTCCCCTTGTC
>JAVBJR010000254.1:0-2712 GCA_031546965.1 Dysgonomonas sp. | reverse complement strand
TAAGGTACCCTGATAATCGGCTAGTAAGTAGTTATCGTGTCCCTTATAACACTGGCTAAAGCAGAAATCGATTAAAAATGGAAACAAAAAAGTTAGTAGCGTTTTACCGAATGCGCGGCCAAAGCGTTTCCATGGAAACGGCACTGAAAACGGCACTGGGGATCGAGCGGCTTGCGAGCGGCTGCGAGTATAGGGCGCTCATTGTTCGCCTCGCGTACGAATAACGTCGACGCGACGGGAGAGCCGAGTTTTCAGTATTGGCTGAGCTATGATTGGGCGGGGCTTCAATGCATTCGTTTGCATTTGGGAATGCAGTTTGTACAATGACGTCATTCACTAGGATGTCATTGGTTGAAGACGTTTCGTTCGTTTTGAAGCAACCGGCACTTCATACTGCGCTATTGTGACAGCACAAGGTAAATCGGTAAAAAGGTAATAACTTTTTTGTTTCAATTTTTAATCGATTTCTGCTTGAGCCAGTGTTATAAGGGACACAATAACCACTTACTAGTCGATTATCAGGGTACCTTACAAAACCGTGTCAGTTCTCCTTTAAGTTCACTTAAAAAGGTGTCTCAATAAAATCAGTGATAAAGTGCATGAACGCGGTTTCTAGTTTTGCATGACAAAATAACCATAAACCAAATGCATGACAGCAAAGCATCATATGTAGGCAAAACAACTTGAATCATGGGCCATGGATCACTGTGAAAAGTTATCTTCAGTTATGCAAGCATGTTTAATCTATTTATTCATGGTAAAGTAAATGTTGATCACAGCCAACATGAGACCTTTTACGCAATTGAAATTATACATTCATAATTTGTTCACAAATATTGTTTTATTAATATAGCGTTTTATTTTAAGGGCAGAGTGCTGTTACAAAGGCATTCCCTTATAAGAGAATATATAAGTGACAAATTTGGGGTCCCTTGGGGTGCCGTTATTTGGAGATTCTACTGTACATAGTGCACATCAACTTTTTAATTTGTAATAGAAATTTAATTACCTTGAAGAACTTCGTCAAGGTCAGCGAAAGTTGTATTACCGGTTTCTTCATGAGATCGATCGATATGCATATAAAAAACCGCCATTTTTATAGACTGTAAAAAAAAGCAAAAATGGGGGTTCAGACTTCAATGGATCACCCTACTTCTGTGTCACATTTAAGACTTGAAATGCAATGTTAAAACAATAAAATACAATACACTATGTCAGACAACAACAGGCTCTTGGCCTAACTAGGTTGCCCCTGTCAAGTACCTACACCCTCCATATAATAATGAAAAATCGTCCAACTTAGTTTTAAAACTTTCCACGTTAAGCGCCTCCACCACCTCACTTGGCAACCCATTCCAATCATCCACAACCCTCTGAGAGAAGAAGTGTTGTCGCATCAATAGTCGGGGTCTCTGCTTTTGTAATTTGAAATGGTGTCCCTTGTCTTACTCTCCCCAACAAACTGGAAAAAGTACTCAGCCCCAGGGAAATTAATGTTTTTAATAAGCTTAAAAACCTGAATCAAGTCCCCCCGGATTCGACGTCTATCCAACGAAAACAACTTAAGCTTCCTCAAACGGTCTGTATATGACAAACCCCCACATCCCACTGGGCGACCTGGGTTAGGGAATTCTGCGTCCCCCTGAGAAGATTTGAAGGTGATAACATGAAAATTGTGGGACTACATCGTGACGGACGGACAGACAGACAGATAGACACTCCCTTTTATTGATATAGATGATCAGAGCACAAACACCCAATTTATGTGTATGTAGAACAAAACAATACAGTCTGCTCCCGTTATAGCAAAACTAAATATAACGAATCGCTGGACATAACAAATAGAGTGGACGGTCCCGCCCAAAATGCCTATACCTCTCATGTATTAGCCTATAACGCTTATAACGAAAAGTGCTCGATATAAAGAACGGTGGGCTGGTCTATTCACTACCCCACAATACTAAACGACTGTTTATAGGGAACGAAAATTCAATGTCGTACTTCATTCTCATTCGCTTGAAAATATCGTTGTTATTCTATTGTTTGGTGTTACGTTCATCATAAAAATCATAAAAATTCATGGATGACGTCTAGGAATGAGAAAATAGTACCTAAAAACAGACCTTTCAATATAAAGAACACTCGATATAACGAACAAGTGTCACATCCCGTTGGTGTTTGTTATAACAAGAGCTGACTCCATATTCAATTATGTAATTGCTCAATTGCAGGCACAATTGGGTTGCAATATTTCGCAAATTGGCATGCTATCATCAATAGGTGTGGGTATGCTTTGCACATAGTTACATGCACTCTCCGTTGTTGGAGGTCCTTCCTTGCTGTGATTGGTGTACGTTGCATACAATTTTAACGTAGAATACGTTCTTGCTTTCATCTGGTATAAGGGGTACATGAAGCAAATTTTCAATAACGGATATGACGTCATCTCGCTTGCAGGAGGCCGCCATCTTGCCTTTTGTGGTAGCCACCATCTTGCTGTTTGTGGTGGAGCCGGTGGTGCTTCGGCTACAGTTACATTTATTTGTAGTAACATTTGTAGTGACATTTGCATTACATTTGTAGTAACATTTGTAGTTACAATTGTAGTAACATTTATAGTTACAATTGCAGTAACATTTGTAGTTACATTTGTAGTTACATTTGTAGTTACATTTGTAGTAACATTTGTAGTAACATTTGTAGTTACATTTG
>JAVBJR010001199.1:0-4576 GCA_031546965.1 Dysgonomonas sp. | reverse complement strand
ACAATAATCCCCAGGTCCCTATCTTGATTAACAACTTGCAACGTTTTACCATCCATCGTGTATTCTGCCCCAGAATTTTTGGTCCCAATATGCATTACCTTACACTTATCAACATTGAATTGCATATCCCACTTTTGAGCCCAATCCACCAACCTGGTCAAATCCCTTTGTAATTCCTGACTTTGCTCCAGTGAATCCACAACACCAGCCAACTTGGTATCATCTGCAAACTTACTAAGCTTAGAGAGGATACCTTCCTCTAAATCATCAAGCAGTTTTGTTCTGCCCGAGGTGACAACATTGACTTTATTTAAGGGCAGCAACGCCCTCTGTGGATTCAGTGGCTCAAACAAATGCTCACAAACGATTTGTTAACAAATAGTGTATTAATACAAAGGTATTCTCTTATAAGATCATACCCTAAAAACTAATTTTTTGGGATTCCTTGAGGTCCCGTCATGGGAGTTTCCACTGTATTTGTATTAGATAATTACAGTTTCATCTCTGCATTCTAGAGCAATAAATAAGCATTACTGTGCATCCGGAAGGGTGACCAATATATGTTTATGATACAGCCATATGTATACCTATGCCCTAAATTCACGGAAAATTGTGAAAACCGCAATCAATAAATTTCCGTTACACCTTATCTTGTTTTGAGGTGCGGCAATTTACCCACTTCTATAAAAGATATAAAGCTGTTTCACGACAGGATAGAGCCACATTTAGCTGATTGGAAGGTAAGACAACCATATTCGTGCAAAAATACCTTTCATGTTAAAAATTTACACTGCAAATATTAAATGTGATTTTATTCATTGCACAGGAGACGAAATGGAAGTAACAAGCAACGAAGGATTCAAAGCTGGTGAAATCCTTTCATTCAAGACCCTTCACATCTGTTCCAAAATGATCCCAGCATCAAAGATGGAGTTCATCGGCTTGCAGTTGGGGCTAACACAGAATGACATGGAAACCATCTCCTACGAAATCAGCCACTACTATCCATCAGCAACTTCTTGCGACAAGGCACTCTTGATCTTAACGACTTGGAAGACCAACTTCCCTGACAGATGTACACTTCATAACCTCGAACAAACCTTAAGACATCTGTCACTGTACAGTATCGTGGACAACTTGAAACAAACACTAAACAAAAGGAGCATCACATCTGGTCATCAAATTGTGCGAAACAACATTGCGGATGCACCACCTGTTCATGTCTGTCCATCAGCAGATGGAACACTTAGACATGAACAGCTTCGAATCTGTTCCAATAAGATTGGGATTAACAGTTTAGAGAAAGTTGGAAGGCAGTTGGGATTGACTTGCAGTGACTTTGAAGAAATAGATTACAAGTTGAGGATTAGCCCTGTTAATCAGACCATGGATGAAAAGAAGTTACTTGTACTAGAAGCATGGAAGGCAAGATATCCAACTAAATGCACAACACAAACACTAGAACAGTGTCTCAGAAGTTTGTGCCTTAATAAAACAGCAGATGATATGCTAAAAGCACTGTCTGAAAAGTCAGCTGAGCACTCTCTTCTGGATCAAGATGATAAATGTCAAAGTAAAATGGTGATAAGTGAGGTTATTCTGAGTGAACTGTCCAAGTTAATTGGTGGAAAATCATACAAGAATCTCGGATTCGAATTGGGATTTTCCAGAGGGGAACTTGAAAGCATGGAATATCAATGTGGATTAGCGAAAGAACCACTTCACGGTTATACGTTAGCAGTGTTAAGAGAATGGAGGAACAGGAATTGTGAAAAAGCACTGTTAGGGTCATTGTACAAGGCACTCAGAAAAATGATCTGTAATGATGTAGCTGATAAGGTTTATCATTTTGTATTAAATTCCTGTTCATCCGATTCAGATATTGTGAAACACAAATAATGTTTATATAATTTAACAATGTACCGATTGTTATTATCGTGAAAATGTACAAGATGCAACACATCAATTATCTTTGTATTGATGTTCACGTCAACATCTGGCCCTGTATTTTATCATGTCGCATTTGTATACATACTATATATTTATTTCTAATTAAAAATGTTTGTTCTTAATCCTTATGTTATTTCAATGTCTATCATACTAATGACGATAGTTCAGGTGAATAGGTCGAAACATTAAGAAATAAATACAGACTAAGAAACTTTCTTAGCAATATAATTGGAATTATTTTCCACACGGATTTAAGACAATAGAATGACTCACTTGCAAATTCATCAGATCTGATGACTAGATAACCTTTCATAAGCATACTGTTGTAATTCATGATAAGACTTTTCAGGAATATTGACCAACCCTTTTCAAATGAAAAATTGTTTCAGTTATTTATTGTTATACGTGGCACACTGGTATTGGACTAATGAGATTAATACGCATATACCTGGATTAGTTGTAAGACCACACCAATAACAGCCATTACTATGCTTGCATATAATTTCAACGGATGAGACTTACTGCGAAATTGAAATTACATGAACATCTATCTGCACGATTTTAGCGTTATCTTACATAATTCCTTTTTAGCTAGGGAAGAACCTATAGGAGCTGAGATCTCTGACCGACCCAGTTCAATTCAAAGCTTTGCCACACGATAGTTTGCCACATTGCTATTGGTATTCAGTCATTATACAGTGAATCTTGTGGAAGCATATGCAGCATACGTGGAAAAGCGAATAGTTTGATGTGAAGAAAAGTTCAATAACGTAAGTACGAAAGTATTGCTATGTCAGATAAAGTGTAATCGAAGTCGTTTATAAGTCAATTTCAAGAATACTTAAGAAATATGTGTAAAAATGCGGAGTTCATGGCATCTTCATATGAATTTGTTTATTAAACAAGAACAAATAAGAGAAACCAATATAAGTATATCAATTGTTCAATGCACATACATATATCCCAAAGGAACTTGTAACATATGGAAAATTATCTACAAAAAAAATGATACACAGGGTAAACTTGTACCAAATCAATTGATGAGTAAAAACTTAACTCAAAATATATTTATTTATCTGTGCCATTTAACAGCACTCCGTAAGTCACAACCTGAGTTACATATATCCAGAGTGGATGAAGGTATATGAACCAAACATATAACAAAACGGACGCTAAATATAACAGGTAGGTAATAATGGAAGTTTTAAAATCTGAATGAATTAAATGAAAGTCAACATTAAACAAATGCTTTAATTCCACACAGTCTGACTGCATGAAATGATGGCCTCATCCTCATCCCAAGACATTGCATCCAATCTGCCACTCTCGCTTTCTCAATTAGTCACCGTATCTCACATAATACTTATTGAGGATACAGATCGAGTTGGCAGAGAGCTAGGACTGATTAGCAAAGATTTATCAGCCGTTCGCTATATACAACAATTTGCAAGCCTTGTACCAGCATCTGAAGAAACGCTCCGAATCCTGGAAACCTGGAAAGAAAGGAATCCTCAAACTTGCACTCTTAAAAACCTGATAGAGGCACTAAGAAAATTAACTTTAATCAACACTGCTGAACAAGTAAGCAAAGCAGTTTTGAATGGACTGGGACTTGAGAATAAGTTAATGGAAGAGGACGTAAATTGTAGCAATCCATTAGTAGTCGATGAAAGAATGGCCAACAATGTGGTTAAACTATAGTTTGGACAAGCTTAGGGTCCCTATTGGGTCTGACCAGAGAACACAAAGACAATATTGCAGCAAAGTGTAAGAGCGACAACACGGACTGCGTTTACGAAATGTTGATGCGTTGGATAATGTACAAAAGCTCGGATGCAGTTCTTGGAAAATTGTACCTAGCCCTCAAACTAATGGGATGTAATGCTATGGCAGACGACGTTCTTAAGATATGCCAAAACCCAGATGAGGATATGGATCTGAAGTAAAAATCCACGAGGGAAAATGATTTCCGGAACGACCAGAGAAATGTAGATATCTTTACACTTTAATTTTACAAAGAATTTTAACTATAATATGGAATTAGGAGTTGTAAGTTGAAATTGGGTAACATGTATAGAAATGTCATAGGAACACATTTGTTATGATTGAAGTTAGAATTAACATTAATTGGTGTACTATATAACACGTGACGGAATAGGTCACCAATGTAGATGGTTGACCACCAATCAGTGCAAAATGTACCGCATTGTATAGGACAACGTATATGTTATAAGCTAAATTTATACAGTATATGGGTATATACTAGAGATTCTACAATTAGATTCGCTCATACGAGAACTTGAAAGGAACGATATGGGTGTTGCAATAATTATAACTGCTTATTTTAGTATCGAAGAACTTTGCAATTGTTAAAATAAATTACAGGAGTATTGTGCAATAAATAAATGATCGGCAGCTGCTTAGAGATTTATTTAAAGGAGAACTGACACGGTTTTGTAAGGTACCCTGATAATCGGCTAGCAAGTAGTTATTGTGTCCCTTATAACACTGGCTAAAGCAGAAATCGATTAAAAATTGAAGAAAAAAAGTTATTAGCGTTTTACCGATTTACCTTGTGCTGTCACAATAGCGCAGTATGAAGTGCCGGTTGCTTCAAAACGAATGA
>JAVBJR010000364.1:0-2893 GCA_031546965.1 Dysgonomonas sp. | reverse complement strand
GAGTGGCGCCGCCTGGTGGCGGCCGCATGAGTCAAACGAGAGTAGGATAGAAATTCAATTATACATGCATGGTACGGTCTTGAGAGTTACGGCAAATCCGGATGCGAGACTTACCGGAAGTGTCGGTACCTTCGGGAAAGTTGATTTTAATATGTAACTCGATGTCCTGAACATTTTAAGTTCACGGTTAATATTTGATTTAACGCTTAGTTAAGGCGCGATTGACGTTTTACGGTGTTGCTGCCGATAAACTGACCACGCCGTATATATGTTATTACGTTCTAGGTATCGGCCGCAACACCGTAAAACGTCCATCGCGCCTTAACTAAGCGTTAAATCAAATATTAACCGTGAACTTAAAAGGTTCAGGACATCGAGTTACATATTAAAATCAACTTTCCCGAAGGTACCGACACTTCCGGTAAGTTTCACATCCGGATTTGCCATAACTCTTAAGACCGTACCATGTATATAATTGAATTTCTATCCTACTCTCGTTTGACTCACGCGGCCGCCACCAGGCGGCGCCACTCAAACTGAAAGTAGCGAATACCACTACTGAAATTTATTTCCCTCAGCAGGTCTGCGTGTATACATGCACGTGAAACCATTGAAACAATTATACACCTGCGACATTTTTGCTGCAAGCCTGCTGCATATGTTGTACTTTAGCAGCAGAAATGTCGTACAGGTGTGTAATTGTTTCATGCACATGCATGCAGACCTTCTATATATACTGCAAAGATAATAAATATACTGTATCGATCGATCTGTTGCATTTTAGGATACATGCACTTTATATGGTATTGGAAAATCATTGTTTATGAGGAGGCCAATTCTAAGTGACTATATGATTATAGCTGAATATCCGATTCGCTGGAATAGGGCGACATCTAGCGGTGGTTGTGCTAAACAGAAGGCTGTAACTCTGGTCGTTTTCAGTATATATAGCACTGTTATGCTGTACGTCGTTGGGTTTGGGTACAACTAAAGCTGAACGCAGAAAGTCAACAAGAGGTCTATAACTTGTGCGGCATGCAATACTGTCTAAATCCAAAAGACGAAATAAACTTTTGTTGCTGATCATAAAAGCTGTTCTGTAATAATATTATATGACTAAATGACAGTATTCCATGTGATATGCGAATTTATGTTGAAGCAATTATATTTGTTTATGAATGTTATAAAAACGGCTTGCAGCCAACGTTTGCATATTAATTTAATATCTTGTTTATTTTAATGACAAGCATGTATACCGATGTTATATACGTTCATTCGAGTGCATGTTGCTGTGAATAAACTGCATGGTATTGATACAGAGTTGTACTTTTATACGTCTTCAATGGGCAGAATATATTTGTTTGATACCCCGGGTGTTACATCAAGTGATCTAATAATTTTCAAGGTTATTTCACTTCTATCTTGCATGGAAAGAAGTTGATAGGATGTTATTTCCACGTACTGGGAAGTTGTTTGCAACTCATATATCCACACCAAACATATACAATTCCATATTGAATTAGAATTTTAGACGCAAAATGCATAAAACCAGCTATTTGATTGAGCTTCACAGGAAAGCCAAAGATGGTCTGTGGAAACACTAAAACAAACATAATCAAGAATAACGGAGCAGCACTTCGCAATTATGTATCTTATGCAGACATAAAAGCTTTTATGCATCTGCATCATAAAATTTTAAAATTGGGAAGTACTAACATTTTTTACTTTTTTCCACAGAGATTTTGTTGCAACACTTAAATTGCATTCTTCATGCTATACTTTGTCATGTAGTTTAAGTTTCAGAATACACTATACCAAATCGTCAGTTCCATTTTAATTTCAGTTATGTCACATAGCAGAGTTGCTGCAGCCATGCTGCTCACATAAGATTTCTGTATATATATCTTTCTCATGATACATGTTGAAGATTTTTTTATTGGTCTGTCGATAATATTTATCTAAACGTTATCTCGAGATGTGGAGACACTCTGAAAATATCGGGTGATGTTGGAAATGTCATCAGGTGTGAATAGATTAGCAAGAAATACTTAACATGTGGTTAAAGATATCAAATGAAATTCCAAAACGTTTCAAGAAAATGTAATAATCTTGAAACGATAATTTACCTTGTAAACACTATAACTAGTTTGTAATTATGGATGCAAAAATATTTTGACAGTCCTGTCATTTAGTTTGCATAAGCAAAATTTTGTTTATAATTATTGATGCACAAATTTATATTAGAGGATGAAGTAGTTAGTAGGTATACATGGTCAGAAAACCATAACTGCCTCCTCAGCCAGAGCATATTCTACAAAAACTATTAAACTATAGGGTCTTCTGGGTGATCAGTTTTAACAGTGCAGATGAATGATCATTTGCTTGAATCGACATGTACCATGCATGCATGCAGTTACTCCAACATGGTATTTACAGCAACAATAGCCACCAGTAGACTGGTCCTCTACACGTACCGTACACCAATCAATTATTACCTCTTTAAAAATTCTAAACTTTAATACAAACGATTACAATATTAAATGAACTGGACCTATAAAGCAGTCATCCATTCAAAGTTGGTATACCTCCGACCAAAGACTTAAAAAGACACGTGTAAGAATATCGTTAATGACCCCACAGGATACTAAATATTACAAGAGATAATTATGTTCGTTTATATATCCTTTGCCTCAATAACCTTAGAATCAGTACTGTATAATCAAGGACCCATTATGCTGACCAGGACTATGCACTCCCAGTCCTTATGTATGGGGAGAATGTGCCATAGCTCTGATTGGCTGGCACCCAAACGTCCATGCTGACGTCATTGCGGGGTTACCGCAAATTGTGCCTAGCCTCGCAAGCCAGGGCTATCGATCACCGCGGGCGACGA
>JAVBJR010000909.1:0-4391 GCA_031546965.1 Dysgonomonas sp. | reverse complement strand
CCAACTGCACAGCACCAACTGCACAGCACCAACTGCACAGCACCAACTGCACAGCACCAACTGCACAGCACCAACTGCACAGCACCAACTGCACAGCACCAACTGCACAGCACCAACTGCACAGCACCAACTGCACTTTATGACTGTGAGGGGAATGTGTGATTGCAGGTGTCACAAGTGTCACAAGACAAAATGTCACTGAAGCAAAAATTGGTTTGCATATTCATATGGTTATTTAATGTTTAAATTACCTGATATGGATAGCAAATTAATGGATGCTCACTTAATGATTTTTCGACTGGTTCATTTTTAAATTTTCGAAGTGGGAACGTTAAATCCATTATCTCTGGTATAATCTCCTTGTTTTGCTTTACTCTACAATATTCTTGTTTGAGCCATCTATGACATAATGTTAATTGTTTGACATGGAAATTGAGAAGTCATATATAATTTAATTGCAAAAAAACTTACAAAACATGTCGCTCAAGTGATTCCTTGTCTTCCCCTTCGCAATTCTGTGGCTCAATTCTTTGTCTTTTTACAGTGCAGGATCCTTTCCTTTCCTTTTCTTTTTTGAGTTGAATGATCTTGTGGAAAATGATGGCTGCGTTCATTTCTAAATTTATCCAGCAGTCTTGGTTTCCACAGATCCTGGAATACAGCATTTGGGAAATGATTGCAGTACACCATTAGGGGCTGTCCACATATTACGTAACGCGATTTTTAGGCATTTTGGACCCTCCCCTCCCCCATTGTCACGCTATGACACAAAACGCTGACCCCCTCCTCCCCCTGTTACGTCACAAAAGCGCGCTAGTAAATGTTGCCGAATCATAAACTTTGTAGTTAGTTTAGATTATTTTAGGTTAGGTTAGGCTTGAACCATCGTTATAAGGATCTGTAACGATCTAAAACGCTGTTTTAACAAAAATTCACAGCAGCAAGTTTTAAAATGGAAACTGAGGGTACTGTGTTTGCGAGGCTAGCGACCGTGCTTAGTTTCCAAGGATTCGTAGTGCGTGTTGCCCATCCCCCATCCCCCCATGTCGCATTCCATCACAAATCCTAGACACCCCCCTCCCTCGAGTAAGTTACGTAATATGTGGACGGCCCCTTATGACAATTTGGAAAATTTTTCACATCTAATAATTTACATATGGGCTGTCTACCATGAGATTCCTGCGCTATGTGGATATTGTTCAACGAGTTTCTGTGCCAGTTCTGTGTAATGTTCTGGTTTTGGGTACCTAACAATGAATAAAAGTAAAGTTCAAGACCAAATCTTCGAATGTAGTGAAATGCATCATATAAATCTTTACTTACATTGAATGAATAAGATGCCATGTCGTGGAACAACAATTTCACAATTGTTCATCGGTCCTTGCTATCTAAACATTTCATGCGTTCAGATTCAGTGGGATGTGTGGTAAAGCACGTGCCGGCCACTTCCTGCTTTGGACAAATGAATACAGCAAATAACATTAGCAGCAATAATAATAATAATCCAATTTTAGTTTGATGTGTTACCTTTGATCCAGAATCGATTCTGTGTCTACTTGAAACATAGATAAAATGGTAAATGCTAAATGTGCTTTATCAACGTTTAGCACTTTTTGGCTTCGCTAAACAAATGTAACGTGGTACGGCATTTCTGAAATGTTGCAAGGTACATTGTTGTAGTTTGCTAATATGCAACACATTATAATGCACAACAGTGAATGGCAAACAAATATTACAACTAATAAGTGGCTGACACATGAATTAGAAAGATTCTGTACGGGAAATTTTGCAACAATAGAGGCAATATTTGTGAAATCATATTTCAAAGCCCCCCAGATACAGGGTCAGTCAACAGTCTATTATTATTATACTAGCTGAAATACCCGGCGTTGCCCGGGTTATATGTGGGGATGTATTGTGTTGTGAAGCCGAAGTAAATGAATTGAAATTTTTGTGGTAGAAAACTTGTAATTGTCTTGCTGATGAAAGCATGGCACATGACATAAACATGAAGATGTTCTTTGTAAACATAATCCCATTGTCAAAAATAAAATGTATTTTGCAAATAAAGTTTGTTCTGAAAGTTCTATTCTAGAGCTCGCGGATAAACGATGTTAACTGTCTTGCCATTTTGTGCAAGTATGTACAGGTTCCGGCTTGTCCATGAGAGAATCAAGGTGTCTAGAGGTGCATTCCAGCAAATGTCAACGTCTGGCCCTGTGCCTTGTTGATGGTCATTGCAAAGCAGACTCGGATGTGGAACTGAATTTGTTTAAACTGAAACGACATTTCTGAGGAGATGAGAGGAATGCGTGGAATGAACACACGCTCCCTCTTACCACACCCCGTCATGATCCGTGCCTCAATGACATGTGACTGGAGCTGTTCTACACACAGCCGCGTTCCGTTGCAGAGTTTTAGTGCATCCAAGTTGCACAGGAGAATGATTGGTGCCCCAACCGTGAGTGCCAAATTGTGTGGTGGCATCCCTGATGGCGCCAGAGATTTGAGGAACTGAACTGGGTACTGCACTGCATGGTCCACTTCTGTTACCTTGTCTATAGACCTGTATGATTGAGCAGTGCCAGGGAATTCACTGAGAATGTGCGCATTGAGTTTGTTCACAGTGTCATTCTTAGGTGCAAGGATCGCACATTCACAGAAGTAGTCATAGTCCTTGAAATGTGCAGCCAAGTTGGGGTAGACCTTAGCCTGTAGTTCCTGAGTCGTTGTGACAATTGTGCCACAGCCAGCAGGGATGGTAACTTGTCCATTGGTATCCAAAGGCAGCCTGCCATTGCCAATGTCCATGAGCAGTCGGGCAAAGTCTGCTGCTGCAGGGTCATTACATTTATGCACTCTCATGTAGGTGCTATGCGTCAACTTCTTGATCTTACTCCATAGTGGTGACTGTTTAAGGCAGGCATTTAGCTCATCTGCCGGGGTTCCCTTAGGAATCACTGGCAGGGTTTGTCGGAAGTCTCCAGCCAAGACCACGGTGACACCGCCAAACAGTGCATTGTTCAAGTGTTGCAGTGGTTGATCCGCTGCTTCCATGGCCTTCTTTTGCGACAACGTGCACTCATCCCACACGATAAGTCGAAACTGATGGAGAACTTGGGCAGTTGCAGTCCCCTTGCTTATGCTGCACACTGCTGTCTCGGCAGTTGCAAGGTTGAGGGGCAGCTTCAAAGCAGAATGGGCAGTCCGTCCCCAGTGGAGCAAAGTTGCAGCAATGCCAGACGATGCTACTGCAATAGCTATGCAGTTCATTGTGCGCACTGTGTCCAATAGGAGGTTAAGGAGGAAGGTCTTGCCTGTTCCCCCTGGAGCATCAAGGAAGACAATGCCACCTGCATTGTTATGTACCAGGTCCTTGATTTGATCGTAGGCCACCTTTTGGTCAGGTACCAGTGTAGGGTAGTCACGAGAAACTCGTCCATGAAGGTCAATGGTGTTGTAGTTCTGTTCACGCAGGATTTCCCTGTTCAATGGATTTGTGTCGGTTCTAATGGGGGAGTTTATTCCAAGTTGTTGAAGGGTCTTACCCACCATGTGCATGACCTTGCCTTCGAGGCAGATCTTTGCGAGGTTGAACATCGCAGCAGTGTAAGTGAGGTTGAGCTGTGGGTTTGCCGCTTGAGCATCATTTAGAATGTTCTCTGTCATGCTTTCCTTGTGATTGTCCCACAATTGTGTTGGATTGGATGGGCAGCACGTCACTATGATGATGGCAAATAGGTCCCGTACCTTCTGAGCAGAGTGTGCTGATGCTGCCTCCTGTACAGTAAGTTGCCAATGGGCATCATCTTCCAAAAGTCCAAGCAGGTGGCAAGCCTGTTGGAAGGTTTCACAGACTTGGCCATTGACAGTTTTCACACTGTGGAAAGATGTGGGACCACAAACAACATGAAGAAGTAGCGCAGGTAGAAGCACTCTTGGTTGTTTGGGTGCACAGTGTAGACTCTGCCCAGCGTCTCCTTTCTCTGATGATGCTTTCTACGGTTAAACTGTTTGCGGGATACATCCCAAGTGTAATGTCGGGGTACATCGCAGTACAGGAGGCCCTGGCGAATTCGTCTGTCTGGCACAACTGGAAGAAAGCAGTGAGGGTGGTCATTGGCGGCGGTCCTTGTGCCTGTTGACGTGCCGTATGCTCGGTGAACATAACCCGTTCGCCGTTCTGTAAGTGCACGCTGAGATGGACGACCGCTGGTTGTCGTTCATGCAAGGGGAACTTGAGGATTCTCCATACAGCCTCATTGCTGCTTATGTACCGCCCAGTCTGGTAGCATGTCACCTCATCATTGGGGTTGGTAACTGGCTGCTGCCCATGACAGTGCCTAGTCACTTCAAAGACTGCCTGATCACTGCCCTTATTGATTTTGTCA
>JAVBJR010000226.1:0-3214 GCA_031546965.1 Dysgonomonas sp. | reverse complement strand
TCCAACTTTTGTTCTCACTTGTTGAACTTTGGTCATGATTCTGGGAAAGCCAATTTGAAGGTGATTGCCTTGGAAAATAATTTTAGTCGCTTGAACATTCGAGAATCTGTTGAAATAAATAAATTTATTCGACAATTTCCCAATAAAATTATTAATGAACAATTGGTTCCATGTCAGGGCTCCCTTATAAAATGGCTAAACAACTTGTAGTTTTGGCATTGTCTTCCCCATCATGCTGCTGGATACAGCTCTCGCTTTGAGTAGTTTATTTTATAATTGTGTGGTTTTCATAATTATAACAGTTGTTGTAATTTTAGATATATCGCTTGTTTTTAAATGTTGACGGTCTCATGATTGTGAGAACTTTGTACGTTTTATTATCGGAAGGATGTACTTAACTTGGAGCCAATTGTGAGTTGTTAGATTTTTAAGATATTTTCAATGTTAATTGTTCATTTTTTGCGCCTCTATTTTTGAAGTGTGTTTGCCTGAGGATGGACCCTATGCTGGTCCGAAACATGTTGCAACACACGTTATAGTGTGGTTGTACAATTCTTATGAGACGAGGAATAAATACTGTATGCTGTTGTTAGGAGTTCCATTTAACTGTATTGCGGATATGGTGAGCAAGGTTCCTATATATGAGATAGAGGAGGGGAATAAATGAAAACCCAAATCCAAACCCCCTACTTAACAGGACAAATCTAAGGGAAATGGGAACCAGACTAAGAAGCCGGGTAAACATCCCAACTGGCAACATAAAAAGCCAAGTGACCCTAATAAAGAAAAACCTTCCACAAATCCTAAGATAGGAGGGACAAAGCTGCGGTGACAGAAGGAAATAAGGAAATAAGGAACCCATAGGTAAATCAAATGCACGTTCCTCTGCCCCTGTATGAGAACAATTGTACCCCATTGGTCCAGGTGGAAAACAGTTCAAAAAACCGGGAGAAAAGTTCCGTTTTAAACCTAATTGTTTAAGAGTTGAGTTGACCACAAAAATATTAGAAATTAGTGGTTAGGAATTCTGAGTGTCCAGAAGAGGTTAAACCTGAATTAACTAGAATTCTGGTAGGAAACCTAGCTAAGTTCCAAGTTACAGCTGGGAGTGCGAAAGGGGTAACCCACATGATCAATACTAGGGAACATAACCCCTACAAACAAAAGTTTAGACCATTGACCCCAGCCAAAATATAGATTTTGGGGGAACTTATAGACGAGTATATTCTGAAAGGAATCATTCGGAAATCGAATCTCCTTGGGCAGATAGTATAGTGATTGTAGTCAATAAAGATGGCACAATTGTCCGATTTCATAAGCTCCGCCCACGCTCCGCCCCCACTCTGATATCACAAAATGGCGGCTGTCTGTGGGATTGCTGCACATGTGCTCTGAATATCTAGTTATGTGCGAACCAGTTAAGTCATGGCATTCAGTAATTCGTTGATCAAATTAAAGAAATTCAAATTGGAGGATGGATTTGAATGGATTGAAAGGATGGGAATGAACTCAAGACGCTGCAAGGAAAGAGGATTCCAATTATTCTGTGGGAGCTATGTACATGACATCAAAATCGAAGATGATGAGACTGATATTATAACAGTCCATGCAAAATGTTGGAAATCCATGAGGAAAAATGACAAACATACATTACGATTTACAGGAGAAGGCACTTCAAGTTTTACTATAACAGGAGCATATTGTGAATGCCAAGCAGGGTAATTAAAACTTTTAAGTTTGTAATAATTTATGCATGCTATTGCATATATTCAACTTAAATTGTATATATTGCAGAATCGCTGGTGGCTGTTCACATTTGCCTGCTCTGTTTTACACATTATCAAGCATGATTGTTCATGGTTTCAAAGATGTACCTGGTGAACTATCTTGCACCAGTTTACCCCAGCAATGGGGCAAACCAAGAGGTAGATCGATGTTTTCTCATTTTGCTTTTGACACTATAATATTAACAGATGTGAGTCTTCAATTACAGGTGCTCAGATAAAACCAATGGGCATTATGGATCATGTATTAAACAATAAAGCAGAAATGGGGAGAAAGCGAAAAGCAGTAAAATGCACATTATTCGAAGCTAGAAAAACAAAAGTAATTAATATATTTATAATTTATTTTCATTTTGTTTTTGTTTTATCATATGCTTGTTTTACAGGGACAAATTATCACAAAAGCTGATGTTTCAAGTTTTAAGAATACCTTGATCAGCCATACATCAAATTTGCCGTGTTCGTACCTCATTGAATCATCATGTGACACCATACAGACTGTGTTTGGACCTGTTCAAAAGTACTCACCTATTCACTATCAGCTGACAAATTATAAAGATTCTAATCCAGTGCAGCTATCTACAGAACAATGCACCTGTATTTTCAGCAATTTACCTGTGGGTGCATATGATTGTTCATTTCCAGAGCAAAGTGATTTTTTTCGAAAACAAGTTGAAATTTCTGTAATACGTGCGCATGAAATTAACACTCTTTCAATGAAACAAGCAGAATCCAGAGTATGGTTTGCCGAACGCAAATTTCGTTTGTGCTCATCAAATTTTAAAAGAATTGCAAGAAGGAAGAAAACTGTCGATGACAAATTCCTTTCTTCATTATATGAACCTAGAAGCCTCAAGAACATTCCATCAATTGAATTTGGAAAGAGAAATGAAAAAGTCGCAAGACAAAAATTTCTGCAAGAAAATCCTTCCATGCACTTGCACTCGGCGGGCCTTATAATAAACCCAAAATATCCCTTTTTGGGGACTAGCCCAGATGGCATACTTTGCACAAAAAATGGTTTGAAATTGTTAGAAATTAAGTGTTTATTCAGGCACAGGGAAGGAAAAATTGCCGACATTAAAGATAAACTTTTCTTTTTAAAAATGGATGCAGAAAATATAATACTTGATTCAAAGCACGAATACTATTTTCAAATTCAAGGGCAGATGCTGATTACAAATGTTCATAAATGTGTGTTATTTGTATTTTCTCTCGTTGATTCAGTATGTGTGGAAGTAGAGTTTAATGCACAATTTTGTAAAACCATGCTGGAGGATTTACACAGGTTTTATTTTTTACATTACCTCCCGTTCATTGAAAAACAGTGTTGTGTTTCTAATAAATAATGAAATTTGCAGATAATGTTTTTATTTCCACGTGAAACAAACATTTATTTTGAGAGTAATGGTGCTTCAAGGTTTGCTAAC
>JAVBJR010000485.1:0-25889 GCA_031546965.1 Dysgonomonas sp. | reverse complement strand
AGGATCAAACTCTTCTTTGTATATTCTTTTTTATATTCTTAGAAGGCTCTTGTCTGTCTTTTACTCAAGGTGTTTGACGTTTTGAGTTAGAGTTTTCTCTTCCTCTACCCGTCTAATGTTTTATTTTTAGTTTCTTTTTTTGTACAACTTGTCAAAGATCTCATTTATTCGCTTTATTTAAAAAAACCTCCCTCGGTTTCAAAGCGAGTGCAAAAGTAATAGACTTATGCTTACGCTCCAAATGTTTCGGGAGGTTTTTTGAAAGTTTTTTTCTGTGAAAGTCTTAATCACCCACAAAACAAGTGGTTACCCACTGTTTCTGTTTAATGATATTGACTTCCTGCAGAAAAGGCTTGCCCAAATTGGTAGGGCTGTGCACACATTGGTGTCGGCGAATAGAACGGAAATTCTTCTGCAGGCACTTCTTGTCGAATGCAACCGGAATCTAATACTCCGATGTGACTACAAACGCCTGCCAATTCGAGTGAATTGCGGGAAGATAGCAGAATCGTCTTACCTAGACCCCTAATTTTGAGCAATAGACTACAGACTGCCAACCTCGAACTTTCGTCCAAGCCTCTCAGCAGATCGTCAAAAACCAAAAGATCAGGATCGTGGTACAAAGCCATTCCCACACTTAGGCACCTTTGTTGGGCTAGAGTCAGTTTTTTTGCTTTAACATCTGCGTGTTTAGAAAGCCCTGTGAAGGACAAAATTTCCGAAATTCGCAAATCGCCGTGAGAGAGGGGCATGTCAATGTACTTGAAGTTTTCTTTTACAGTCAAAAAATTCTGATAATAAGGTAAGTCAATAATATTGCCTACTACCTCCTGAATTTTGTCTCTACGACCGTAATAATCTTGCCCTTTTAAATAAATTGTAGAAGATGTCGTTTTTAGTAAGCCCAAAATCAATTTTAAAATTGTCGTTTTTCCTGATCTTGGTTTGCCTACAAGGCCATACACGCTGCCCTCTTTGATCGAAAGCTCAAAGTTGCTTAGAACAGACTCTTGTTTATAACAATAGTCCATCCTCTTAATTTCTAAGATGTTCATTTCCTCAATAAATATTAATTCCCCAATTAAATATTAATTCACGTCACAAATA
Organism: Dysgonomonas sp.; assembly: GCA_031546965.1. Lineage (GTDB taxonomy): Bacteria > Bacteroidota > Bacteroidia > Bacteroidales > Dysgonomonadaceae > Dysgonomonas_A. The sequence continues at coordinate 24,782 of JAVBJR010000485.1, read as the reverse complement.
TATGAATATTATGCCAATACAGGCACTAAATCTACTTGTTTAACTAAATTTAGAGAAAACAAACAACATAATAATATAGCTACAAATCACCATTTTAACACATAGGCGAGTATGTGTTAAAAATTATTCCTAAGCAAATATCTTAATGGTGCTAAAATTCGAAGAGCCAAAGATCGGTCTTCTGTTACTACTTCAGCCACTCCTTTTAGCTCTCCCGTGAACTCGAAATTGGCTCCCGTAGTCGATATCAGTTTGTGGGAGAATGAGATTTCTACTGTATAATAATTGCCACTGGACACCAAAGATATATTCTGAACATTGCCCTGGAGCATACCATATTCGAGATAAGGATATCCTGCAACTTTGATATTGACCAACTGCCCTACTTTTATTTTACCGGAACCCGATAATGGGGCATCCAACTTACCGATAAGGGCGCCCGGTTCTTTCGAAACCACCACAAACACTTTATCACCAATATTTACAACTTGATTGCGAGACCAAACAGTATTAAATGTGATAATGCCTGCTTGAGGTGAGATGAGTAAATACTTCTGCTCCCAATTCTCTATCTCTGCCATTAATTCGCGATAGGAGGTCGATAAGTCCTGAAACTTATTGTTCCTGTCCTGCAAATACTCAACTGTAAGTTTAGATGCCGAGCTTTTTAATTTTGAGTTTTCGATCTGCTCCGCAACTATCGAACCCTCTAACTGACGGAGTATTTGTTGTAAATTCAAGTAGTTTTGTTCGGTAGTTTCAAATTCGGATTTTGCAATTACTCCTTTTTGATACAACTCTTTATCTCTATCGTAGAGAGACTTAGCCAAAGTAAGTTCTTGTTCTTTCAATGTCAATTGTTTTTGCAGATTGGCTGCATAATTTTGCCGACCCGATAATTGGGTCTGCAAAGCGAGTTCGTCTTGCTTGATAAGATTTAAAGATTCAAAATTCTGATAGTTGATTGCTGCTTTGGCAAAAGACGAAAAAGCAGACTGCAACTCACCCAATTCGTATGTTTCCGAAACGAGTTCCGATGGTATGGTGATTAACGAATCGGAAACTAAAGTTCTCTCTATCAACAATTGTTTTGCCCTTTTCACATCATTGGTTATAGCCGGATTATCTATTACAGCAATCAGATCACCTTGACTCACCGTGTTTTTATCTGCAATATACAATTCCTTTATGCGACCGGTAGCCTTTGCTACAATCCAGGCTGGTGGATTTTCGGTTGTGACTACAACCTCACCTCGTATAATATCGGGATAACGAAAAAAAAATGATCCTATAAAAAGCAATAATAAAACAGAACATATTACTGTTGTGCCGTATCTAACAAGGGCGTGGGGCGGACGTGTCAAAATATCTTTAACCTCATCGCTACGCAATTCTATATGATCTATGTTTTCTAATTTTTTTCCCATTTAAGTAATGTAAAACTTTACTGGTTTTTTTTTTGCAAACAACTTTTAGCGGCAGTTTAATAATTTAAAGTTCCAATTGATTTTTCACCAAATGATAATAGGCTCCTTTCTTTGCCGACAATTCGTCGTGAGTACCAACTTCTACCACTTGCCCTTTTTCTAAGACTATTATTTGATCGGCATTGCGAACAGTGCTCAACCGATGTGCTACAATTAATGAGGTTCGTCCTTCAAAAAAAGAATTGAGATTCTCCATGATAACCTTCTCATTATTTGCATCTAAAGCATTGGTTGCTTCGTCCAAAAACACAAATTCGGGATCTTTATAAATGGCTCGGGCTATAAGCATACGTTGCTTTTGTCCTTGGCTCAAACCATGCCCTTCGCTACCTATTTTTGTATTATAACTCAACGGAAGCGATTCTACAAAATCATGTATATTTGCTGTGATACAAGATCTTACCAGTTTTTCTTTATCTATAATTTCGGCTGCGGGGGCAATATTACGAGCTATTGTATCAGAGAATATAAACCCGTCTTGCATCACCACTCCACATTTTTTGCGCCACTCTCGCCAGCTATAATTATGTAAACGATTTTCGCCCAATTGTATAACGCCTTTTTGAGGCGGATAAAAGCCTAATAACAATTTCAACAATGTAGTTTTCCCACTACCGCTTGTGCCTACAATGGCAGTCTTTTTTCCTGTGGGTATATAGATACTTAGATTTTTGAGCACGTATTCTCCTTCCGATGTTCCATCGTAACTAAAAGACAGATCGCCAACAATCAAGTCTTTACCCATCGGAATATCTTTTATGCGAAGTGAGTCTTCGGTACTTTCGTCCGTTTTATCCTGTAATTCGCTCAAACGGTCTAAACTCAATTTGGCATCTTGAGTTTTGCGGGCAAATTCAATAATCTGATCTACGGGACTGTTTAATTGACCTATTATATATTGTACTGCCATCATCATACCGAGCGTCATCTGCCCGTCTACGACAAACTTAGCAACTAAAGCCGTGATTAATATGTTTTTTGTTTGATTGATAAATATAGCTCCCGAATCTTGATACTGTCCTAATGCTAAACCTTTGATACGCAAGCGAAAAAGCCGTGCTTGTATGCCCTCCCATGTCCAACGCCGTTGCTGTTCGCATCCATTGAGTTTGATCTCCTGCATGCCGGTAATAAGCTGAATTATATTGCCTTGATTTTCGGATTGTTGAGCAAAGTTTTTCGTATCGAGTTCTGCCCGTTTTTTCATAAAAAGCCAAACCCAAAGAAAATAGATACAACTACCCACAAAAAATATTGCAAATATTTTGAAGCTATACAAACAGAGTACTATACCAAATACAAAGATGTTGAATACCGAAAAGATAACATTCAAACTAGAGTTAGTCAGGTAATCTTGAATACGTGTATGGTCGTTAATTCGCTGCAAAATATCGCCCACCATTTTGGTATCGAAATATCCGATAGGCATCCGCATCATTTTTATCAAGTAATCGGATATCAAAGCAATGTTAATGCGGCTACCTAAGTGCAGTAATATCCAGCCTCTTATAAATTCGACGGACGAATTACTCAATGTAAGCACCAACTGGGCAATGAGTATGACATAAATAAAATCGAGATTTTGAGTATTGATACCGATATCAACAATGGATTGCGAAAGAAATGGCAGAACCAGCATCAACAGACTGCCAAAAACAAGCCCTAACACCAGTTGAAGTATTAACTTTTTATAAGGCTTGAGATACGAGAATAAGAAATGAAAGCCTCTCCGAACCTCTTTATCTTCTTCATGCTGATAAAATTCGGGAGATGGTTCCAATAACAGTGCTATCCCATGGGGTTCTCCATCGATTGATGAAGATATCCAACATTTGCAAAATTCGTCTTTTGTATACTCTAATTTTCCTCCACCCGGATCTGCTACATAAACAACATACCCCGACCGTTTCTTTTTAACAGCATACACAACAACAAAATGATTTTGATTCCAATACACAACACAAGGCAGAGGGGCTTCTAACAGATCATCGAATGTAATGCTCACCCCCATTGAGCGAAAGCCCAGCCCTTCGGCAGCTTCACTTATCCCAAGCAAAGATACTCCCTCTTTGTTGATGTGGGACGCGAGCCGGAGCTTTTCTAACGAGTAGGTTTTGCCGTAATAAGCAGCAATCATGCGAAGGCACGTAGGACCACAATCCATGGCATCGTGCTGGCTGAAAAACGGAAAAGACTGCATGTGTAAAAAGTTATGTTTTATAAGCAACTTATAACACAAACATAATTAAAATATGATAAAGATTAGCGTCTTTTCCTTCTTATTTTTCACAAGCGTACCTTAAGAAAAACTTTAGCTGGACTAATTTTCTCAACTACTAAAAAATCAGTCTTGCACATTGCTCTTTTTAACGCTCCATTCTTTATTTACGTCAAATTCATTAACCGACAACGCATCATCAGAATACATCACAATGTTGCTCCACAACTTTTGAAATGCGAATTTCGATATTTCGATATTTTTATTAATAACCGGATCGTAAAAAACCACATTGCCTTCATTTCCAAGATTTTTTAAGACTACATAGCGTCCGCCGTCTATCCTTAGATGCAATATTCCTTTCCGTTTATCTTTCTTTAAAGTATCAAAATCGGAGTAATAAGTCTTGCAATGCAGATCATAATCTTTCAATATGTTAGAAATTGCAAGGATAGAAGAGTCTTTTTGTTCAAAATCGAGTTGAACCCCGATAACTTTCCTATTGTGTACAACATTACATAAGGAGAGGTATGTTGACACGAGATTCACCATGTAGCTACTACGTACATTCATAACAGAAATAAAATTTCAACAATTTATATTCAAACAAACAACTTTATCACAAAGTAACAATAAATTTCCTAGCTATCCTCTAACCTTTTTCTCCTCTTTTCTTGTTGCAATCCGAAACTTTAATCTACTTTAAGACATTTAAGATGAAAAAAAAAGCGATACACTAAGATTTTAGCAATGATACATTTGAGTAAAATAATACATATTAACAAATGAATATATATATAGTTCACTAACCTTAGCTTCTTTTTAGGATAAACAACCTAAATTCATAAAACATGTATCCTATAAATAACTATATTTGTACACTGTGTACATAAATTTAATAAAAAAATTTTATGCCAGAAAAGAAGCATCCTCTCTATCAGTTTAAATACTGCCCTAAATGTGGGTCTGAGCAGTTTGTCACCAACAACTTCAAATCTAATCGCTGTGAGGCATGCGGCTTCGTCTATTATTTTAACCCCTCATCGGCTACTGTTGCAGTAATAATCAACGATAACAAAGAGATATTGGTAGCAACCCGTGCGCACGAGCCGGCAAAAGGCACTTACGACCTTCCGGGTGGTTTTGTAGATATGGCTGAAACCGCAGAAGAAGCAGTCTCCAGAGAAGTAAAGGAAGAAACAGATTTGGATGTTTTATCGGTGCAATATTTGTTCTCTATACCTAATATATATATGTACTCCGATTTTGAGGTACAAACCACCGATCTTTTCTTTTTATGTAAAGTGAAAAACGACTCGCAATTTAGTGCACACGATGATGTTGCCGAATTGAAATTTATACCCATAGCTGATGTAAACCCGTCTCTTTTCGGACTATGCTCTGTTAAAGAAGGGATCGAAAAAATACAAATGATGAATTTATGAAGAAAATACTACTTATTACGGGGATAGGAATAGCATCTACCCTACAGTTGACGTATGCCCAAAAGGGAATAAATAACGAATTGCCACAGCGCTTGTTTTTACAAGGAAAAGAGATGTTTTTGGACAACAATTTTGTGGGTGCACAAAATACACTTGCCGAATTCAAAAAACTGTCTAAAGACCAAAATTCGAAGCTTGAGGCTGATTATATGATTGCTGCTTCGTCGTACTTTACAGGAAAAGAGGGAGCCGAAACTATCCTTAGGGAATATATAGATACTTATCCCGAATCGTTCCATCGAAACGATGTTTGCTTCTATATAGGATCGTCTTACTTCAGCCAAAAAGACTGGAAAAAAACTCTATACTGGCTCGATCAGGTGGATGTAGATTATTTGTCGCTAAAGGATCAAGAAGACTATACATTCCGGTCGGCTGTTGCCAATCTTCGAGAAGGAAAAAGATCTGTTGCAGCCAATCAGTTTGCGTTGCTGGCAAAAAACAGCAACAAATATTACGAGCCTGCCGCTTATTATAAAGCATATATAGATTTTCAGGATGGTAAGTACGATAATGCTCTTACCACATTCGAGCGTCTGAAAAGTAATCCTGAATATAAAGAGCAATCTCTATTTTTTATCACACAAGGGTTATTTCTCAAAAACAACCTAAGTGAAGCAATCAGTGCAGGAAATAATTATTTGAGTGCTTATCCAAATAATCAAAATTCGGCAGAGATATACCGTATTTTGGGAAATTCTTATTATAGACAAGGTAATATTAATAATTCTATTTCAAATTACGAGAAATATCTAGCTTCGGAATCCAAACCGTTTGCAGAAGATATGCTACAACTCGGAACTGCGTATACCAAAACAGGCGATTATCAGAATGCTATAAAAGCCTTACAGTATGCAGCCTCAACAGATAATAAACTGGGACAAACTGCCTATATGCTGCTTGGACAAAATTATTTGAAAGTAAATGACAATACAAATGCTCTGATGTCTTTTGATGCTGCATCTCGTGTACAGTTCGATCCGGCAGTAAGCGAAGTGGCATTGTACAACTATGCTATGTTGGTACATAAGACATCGTTGTCGGTTTTCGACCAATCGATTACCGTATTGCAACGTTTTTTGACTGAATATCCTAATTCTAAATATACAAACGAGATTAACAATCAGTTAGCATCCACATTGCTTTCTACTAAAAATTATCAGGCAGCACTTACAGTGATTGACAAGATGCGTGATCCGGGCAGACAAATTCTCGAGACTAAACAAACGATTTTGTTTCAACTGGGAGCTCAGAATTTTATTGACGGAAATTACGATCAGGCGATCCAAAGATTCAACTCATCGATAAACATGGGTAGCTATGATCTGAAATCTAAAAACGAATCTTACTTTTGGCGTGGTGAGACTTATTACCGAAAAAATAATTATCAAGCCGCTATAAAAGATTATCAGGCTTATACATCGGCAGCCACTCCGTCGGACAATAACTATACCGGTGCACTTTATAATTTGGGGTACACTTATTTCAACTTAAAACAATATAATAATGCCTTGAGCAGTTTCAAGCAGTACACTTCTCTGGAAAAGGACAAACAAAAACTAACCTATTCGGATGCGTGGAACCGTATTGGAGATACTTATTTGTTCAACCGCAATTTTCCCGAAGCTGAAAAGGCTTACTCACAGGCTTCGGTAAATAATCCGCAAAGTGCCGAATATGCCGACTTTCAAAAAGCATTTGTACAGGGTTTACAACACAACTACACCGGCAAGATTGCAGCATTAGATGTGATGATGAAAAAATACCCCGATTCTCAATATTATGACGATGCCATGTACGAAAAAAGTCGGGCTTTGATTATGTTGAATCGCGAAACAGATGCAATTCCGGTTCTTAGTAAATTATTAAAAGACTTCCCTAACTCAAATATTGCTCCACAGGCAGGTGTACAATTAGGACAGTCGTATTACAATAGCAACAATCCGCAGAAAGCAATAGAAGCCTATAAGGAAGTAGTACAATTGCACAAAAATTCGGAAGAAGCACGTATTGCCCTGCAAAGCCTCGAGGGCGTTTATCGAGACATAAACGACATCGGTTCTTATGCCACTTTTGCAAATTCGCAAGGCAATGGTATTGTGATCACTACCAGCCGTCAAGACTCGCTTTCGTATCTTGCTGCCGAAAACATCTACATGAAAGGCAAGCCCAACGAAGCGGCAAGTGCCATGAATAAATACCTGCAAGCTTATCCTCAAGGACAATTTGCAGGAGATGCACATTATTATATAGGTGCAATTGCTTATGACAAAAAAGATTACGACACCGCACTTCAAGCATTTAACAACACCATAAATTCGGGTAGTTCTAAAAGCTTGAACAAAGCTTATGCTCTAGTTGCCGACATAGAAATGAACAAAGGGAACAATCAGGCGGCATACAATGCGTACAAAGAAATGATGCGTACAACAACCAATGCCGAAGATAAAACTACCGCTCAAATGGGTCTGCTTAAGGCTGCTAATAACCTCAACAAAAGCGCAGAAGTGATAACTGCAGCTACCGAATTGCTGTCGCAAAGCAAAACTTCGCCCGAAGTAATCAGCCAAGCACGTCTATACAGAGGTAAAGCTTATTTGAATACAGGAGACACCAACAAGGCAATAGACGATCTTCAAAAGGCAGCCGCCGATACTCGCAGCATATATGGAGCAGAGGCTCACTATTTATTAGCCAAAACTTATCTGAAAAATAAAAACTACGATAAAGCCGAGCAACAGGTGATGACCTTAATGAAACAGGGTACACCACACGCTTATTGGATGGCTCAATCGATAATAGTACTTTCGGATACTTATATGGCAAAAGGTGATAAATTTCAGGCAAAGCAGTATCTCGAAAGTTTGAAAGCCAATTATACGGGTAACGAAACCGATATTATATCGATGATAAATGATCGTTTAACTCTATTAAATAAATAATTTTAAATCAGTTAACAGTTAACAGTCAGCAGTTAACACTGTCTTGTTTACTTGTCAACTTGTTTACTGAACAATAACTTAAACTAAAAGATAATGAATACATTATATAAAACTTTATTTATTAGCACATTGGGATTAAGCTTTCTATCGATAAATACATCAGCCCAAACAGCCGCTAAGGATACAACGCTCAATAGACAAGTTTCTCTCGAAAGAGAATATACGCCTACTATTCAGGATGCTTCGAAAATAAATACGCTTCCGGCTCTTTACGAACCGGTGAAAAAGCAATACGATATCAAATTCGAGAACAGTATTCCCAATACAAATATCGCTTCGTACCCAATCGGAGATCCCGGATCGGGCGATATCAGAACCAAAATAGATTACACCAAGCATCGCGGATACCTTGTGTTTGGTGCAGGTATGTACTCTAACTTAGAAGGTGCAGCCGGATACCGAATTGTAGACTCAAAAACTGATCAACTGGATATTTTTGGAACTCACAACTCTACTGATGGAAAAATAAAGTACTTGAATCCAAGTTCTTATATGGATGATGCACAAGCCAAAAATATGGAAAACTTCATCAAAGCTAAATACAGCCATGAGTTTGAGTCCTTAACTTGGAATCTGAATGGTTCGTTTTACAACAATTCGTTTAATTACTACGGTAATCCGTATGTATTTAGCACCACAACAGAAGATGCTTCTTTGTTCGAAGCGTTTATGAAATGCAATCAAAGAGTAAATGTTATAGAAGCAGAGACAGGCATAGCATCAAAATCGGAGAGTGACGAATTATCGTATTCTGCCAATGTAAAATACAATAACTTCTCCACCAAATACGGATCGGATGTTACTTACGATGGAGCTTCGGGAAGTATATTTGATGCCTTGGTAGACGTTGCTGCTCCTATCCAAACCGATCAAAAGGCAGGTGTAGAGGGAGGTCTCTTTTTTCAATCGTTCAACAGTGTCAATTTTCTGCCTTCTTCAGATGCCAACCCTTTTCATAACCTAACTCTTCTTAAAGTGAAGCCATATTACAGCTTCGATGGAGGAGACTTCGAAGTATCTTTGGGAGCCAATATCAATTGGGCTTCGGATGTTAAAAACAAATTTGTTATCGCCCCTGCCATCAAATCATCGTGGAACTTCAACGAACAAAGTTTATTGTATCTGAATGTTGGAGGCGGTATCAACGACAATAATTATGTGGAAATGAATCGTGTAAACCGATACATCAATCCGTCGTCGCGCGTGTTTATCTCACAAACATTATATGATGCACAAATAGGGGTTAGATCGGGAGTAATAAGCGGTTTTGAATTCGATATCTTCGGCGGTTATAAATACACTCAAGACGAACATTTGTTTGTTGCCGGCTACGCTCCTTCGTGGGGGAATGTGTCGGATGTGATGTATGCCAATATTGGTACCGGACATCTTGGTGGTGTTTTAAAGACAAAATTAATACCATACACCGATCTTTCGCTTAAGGCTACAGGTCTTTTTTATAATGTCAGTAAATATACATCTGATGTGATACCCGAAAAGAAAGAAGCATGGGGCTTACCTAACTTCACGTTAGACTTTAACGCAGATTTTTGTTTTATAGAGAATCTTACCTTATCGGTAAACTACCTGTTTGAAGGGGGACGCAAAACCTACATAAACAATGCCTCTGCAAGAATGAACAATATCAACGAACTAAATCTCAAAGGAAGTTATAGTGTCTTAGATTGGTTGTCGTTTTATGTAAAAGCAAATAATGTGATGAGTCAAAAATATGAAAGATATTACGGTTACACCAATCAAGGTATAAATGTAATTGGAGGAATAAGCTTAAAATTTTAAGAATCAAACGTTCACAAGCAAAAGCCCCTATCCTAAGCTCAGGACAGGGGCTTTTTCTATACAATTAAATGAGAAAAAATGAGAAAAAAATGAGATTTTAGTTATATTCTCATAACTTCTTTATACCGTTCTTTGCATAGAAACTAAAAAGGTTGAACATATATGCAGTAACAGATGTTAGATATGGGTTTGAGTTTTGCTTTTCAAAAAACCAACTTATATTAAGATTTCAATCAATTACTAACTTAGACGCTAACACAACGCTAGGAGAACACAATCTATAATATCTCAGTTTAGTGTAGGACTCTCCTTCTCCTATATGCACATTCTTAGAACAAAGAATCTTTCCTTCCTTTAGGGAAGATTTTTTGTTTTTAACAAGCCCCCTTTACCATACATTTTATTATCTTTACACCCGTTTTTGTGTTATTTTATCACAACAGCCTGTAAGATGGTAAAAAGACGAAGCTAAAACCTAAATTAGTCTTTTATCAATTCTTCTAATACAACTAAAATGATTAAATTTGAAAGTAGATTTTTGGAAACATCAGTCGCAATTATAGGAACATCAAAAAGAGTCTAATAATTTAAAATATAAACAAAACCGAATAAACAATGCTAAACGAATTTACAATCAGTCGAGGAAAAGCGATGATTAATTTCTCGCTGAAATATTGTGATAACCGTCAGAAACTTTTGAATAGTTATGGTTTTAAAAAAGTAATCGACTCATTTATTCAGGTATTGAAAAAAGATAATGTCATTATATATGACTATTACATCAAACATTTCAATAATAATGACGACGAGTTTGCGCAATCACTTGTTGAAGTATTTAAGTTTCTTACTGTTTGTGACGAAAGCGAGATCGTAAAAGTACACAATAGATATTCGGTTTGTTTTGCAGACAAAGACCTTTTCATTGAACTGATTGAACTCCTATATTCGTATTGGAGACGATTGGATCGCATTTCGATTGTACGCAACTCCAGCTTGGGAGAAGGATTACAAGATGTAAGATTTACACAGGCAAATGCACAATTTAACGATCTTATCCTTGCCACATATCGCCGCATCGAAGAAACCGTTATGGGATTTCAACATCGTGTATATCGCCAACTTATAGCAGGGGCAAATGCAGGACTTACCCTCAACGATCTTTCGTGGAACTGCCCCGCAGAATATAAAGGATTAGCGGCAGTACCATTTATCAGTACTGTTGTATTTCAACCACCATTGATTACATATACCAAACGGAATACCCGTGACGGAATATTCCAGGAAGAGGCAACTAATCCGGTTGCAAATATCACTTTGAATGACAACGACTGGTTTGTATTTCCTGCATGGGTGGGCAACATGCTTACTTTCGTATATTTCCATAAAGATTTTATCGACCACGGATTAGGTCTAGCCAACCTCTTTGAATTAGCCACAACAAGCAGTTATATCGGTAAGAAACCCGATATGATTTATGTATTTGGCTATCCCGATGGACAAAAAGAAAAACGTACATTCTATTATAAAGACAAAAAGAATGATATTTTGATCGGGTATGCAAACTATTGCGACGATATCGACTATTTCGGCTACATGAAAAAAATGCTCCTTACACTTCACAATGTGAAGCAAATGGAGAAAGGGCGTTTACCCATACATGGGGCAATGGTAAATATTGCATTGAAAAACGGTAAAGAGTCGAACATTATTATCATGGGCGACAGCGGTGCCGGAAAATCCGAAAGCTTAGAGGCATTCCGCAATCTGAATGAAAAATACATCCGTCACATGCGCATTATATTCGATGACATGGGTTATCTGAATATCGAAGCAGACGGTTCGGTAAAAGGATACGGTACAGAAATCGGAGCATTCGTTCGTATTGACGACCTTGATCCGTCGTATGCTTACCAACAATTAGACCGTGGAATATATACAAATCCCGATAAGGTAAATGCTCGTGTAACAATTCCGGTATCCACTTACGAAGTTATTTCGAAAGGATATAAAGTAGATTATATGCTTTATGCCAACAATTATACGGAAACCGATCAGAAAATAAAATACTTTGACAATCTCGATAAAGCTATCGAAGTATTCGAAGACGGAGCTCGAAAAGCAAAAGGTACAACTACCGAAATTGGTTTAGTAAAATCGTATTTCGCTAATCCATTCGGACCTGTTCAAGAAAGAGATGTTGCCGAAAAATTAGTTCGTCAATACTTCTCTAAGATGAATGCAAACGATGTAAAGATCGGAGAGATACACACATCACTTGCTATTGATGGTCAAACGAAAGAAGGACCCCGTTTAGCAGCAGAAGAATTGTTCAGCTTGATAAATGAGTAGCCCCTCCCAGCCTCCCCAAAGGGGAGGAGACAGGATCAGTAATTATATTTTACATTATATAAAAACAAAAAAAGTATGAGTCAATCAAATACTTTGATGAACGACAACATAGCAATGCTCGGTAAACTGCTTGGTGAAACCATAAAAGGTGCATTGGGTGAAGACACCTATGAACTCGTCGAAACCATTCGCCAATTATCTAAAGCCTCCGACAGTGGAGATATGCAGGCGCATAATAAATTGGTCGAAACTCTTCAAAATCTGCCTGACAAAGATTTTTTACCTGTAGCACAGGCATTTAATCAGTTTTTAAATCTGACGAATACTGCCGAGCAATACGATAGCATCTCTCAACATGCTATGGGAAAAGAAAATCCGGTAAACTTTCCGCATATTTATCAAACATTAAAAGATAAAGGGGTTAAAGACGAAGATATAAAAAAAGCGATTGACGAAATTTCTATCGACTTGGTTCTGACAGCTCATCCAACCGAAATAAATCGCCGTTCGTTAATCAATAATCTGAACGAAGTAAGCGATTGCTTGCAACAATTGGATCACGACGATATTGTAAACTACAAACAAGAGCATGTAATGAGTCGTTTAAAACAACTCATTATTCAGTATTGGTTTACAGCAGAAATCCGAAAAGACAGACCAACTCCCAACGAAGAGGCTAAATGGGGATACGATGTGATCGAAAGTAGCCTTTGGGAAGCTGTACCCTCTTTTCTTAAAGAGTTCAACAAACAGCTGGAAACTTCTATCGGGTACAAAATTCCCGTATCGGCTCGCCCTATACATTTCACTTCGTGGATGGGAGGCGACCGCGATGGTAACCCCAATGTTACAGCCGTAGTTACCAAGGATGTATTGCTTCAAAGCCGCAAACGTGCTGCCACACTTTTCTTGAAAGATATAGAAGTGTTGGTTAAAGAACTGTCGATGTTTAATTGTACTCCCCAATTCAGAACCTATCTAGGTGATGCCGAAGTACAAGAGCCATACAGAGCTTTGATGAAAAAACTTCGGTCGAAACTCAAAAAGACCATTATTTATTTGGACGAGAAAATCGAAGGAAATCACGTAACTATCAATGACGATATTATTTTTCACAACGAACAATTGTGGGAACCACTTATCAAATGTTACGAATCGCTTATCGCCTGCGGTATGGAAAGTATTGCCGACGATAAACTGTTAGATACCCTTCGTCGTGTAAAATGTTTTGGCATTACATTAGTAAAAATAGATATACGTCAAGAAAGTACCCGACACACCGAAGCATTATCGGAACTGACCCTTTACTTGGGATTAGGAGATTATGCAGCATGGTCGGAAGCCGAAAAGCAAGCCTTCTTGATAAAAGAATTATCTTCGAAAAGACCATTGATACCTCAACAATGGCAACCCAGTCCCGAAACAAAAGAGGTATTGGATACCTGCAAAGTGATTGCAGAAACTCCACAAGGAGTTATCCCCGTATATGTTATCTCTATGGCACGCACTCCATCCGATGTTTTGGCGGTTCATTTACTGTTAAAAGATACTGGTTGCCCGTATATGTTACCCGTAGCTCCATTATTTGAAACGCTTAATGACCTCAACAATGCGTCTGATGTAATGCAACAATTGCTCAATATCGGTTGGTACAGAGGCATTATCGGAAACAAGCAAATGGTGATGATCGGATATTCCGATTCGGCAAAAGATGCAGGAGCATTGGCAGCAGGATGGGCGCAATACAGCGCACAGGAAGCTTTGCTCAAAACTTGCAACGATGCAGGAATAACACTCACCCTGTTTCATGGTAGAGGTGGAACAATTGGTAGAGGCGGCGGTCCTGCTAAAGTGGCTTTGTTTTCTCAACCTCCGGGTTCGTTAAAAGGTGGACTTCGTGTGACCGAGCAAGGCGAAATGATTCGTTTCAAACTGGGCTTACCCGATTTGGCTATCTCTACATTATCGTTATATATAGATGCTATTTTGGAAGCAAATTTATTGCCTCCTCCTGCACCGAAAGACGAATGGAGAGCTACGATGAACGAATTATCTGACATTTCGTGCAAAATATATCAAGGACTTGTTAGATACAACGATAATTTTATTCCTTATTTTTATCAGGCAACACCCGAAGCCGAGTTAGCAAAACTTCCTTTGGGATCTCGTCCTGCAAAACGTAAGTCTACGGGCGGAGTCGAAAGTCTGCGTGCCATTCCTTGGATTTTCGGATGGTCGCAAAACAGGCTTATGCTTCCTGCATGGTTGGGAGCGGGACAAGCTCTACAACAGGTGATTGACGAAGGCAAGATGAATATATTGGAAACCATGTATCAAGACTGGCCCTTTTTCAATACTCGCATAAGTATGCTCGAAATGGTTTATGCTAAAGCAGATAGCCGTATTGCAGCTTATTACGACCAACGATTGGTGGATCAAAATATTCAATTCTTGGGAACTGAATTGCGTGACCAATTGGCTAAAGATACCGAAACAATCTTGAATATAGCTCACGATGCTTCTTTGATGGAAAATTTACCTCTCATTGCCAGTAATATTGCCATGAGAAATATTTATACGGTTCCATTGAATCTTCTTCAAGTTGAATTACTTCAACGGTTAAGAAGCAATGATGCTCATCCTCAAGAGTTAGAGCAAGCATTGATGGTTACCATTTCAGGGATTGCTGCCGGAATGAGAAATACCGGATGATATTGTAGTTACAAGTATTTAGTTACGAGTTACAAGAAAAATTTATCCCACTCATCTTTCCTAGAAATAGGTAGACAGGTGGGATAAATTGTACCTTGTAACTAAACACCTATCTTTCCATTAGTTTATAACCAACTTTGGATATGGTGACTAATTCAACATATGGATTTCCGTCCAAGTATTTTCTTACTTTGTGAGTCAAGTTATTCAAAGAGTGTTCTTTTTGGTATATGTCTTCTTCACCCCACAAGAGCCAAACAATGCTTTCTTTGGTAACAACTCCATTTACGTTTTCGCAAAGCATACGTAAAAACGAAGCCTCTGTTTTTGCAACTCTAAACACCTTACCATCGTATTTAATTACCTGATCGATAGGGCTGAATGAGAAACCGGAGTAGACAAATTTCTTGGAACCCGAATCTGTAGCTTTGTTTAAAAGATTATTGATTCGCGCCAATAATTCTTTTGTTCCGTAAGGTTTTTTCTGATAGTCTACATGCTTGAGCCGAAGCCCTCGCTCAACATCTTTGAAATGAGTTTTGCCTGTCGTAAATATCACCGGCAAAGTAGGATTAATAAGTCTTACCTTATCGGCGACTTCAAATCCGGTCATTTCACCAGCCAAATCGACATCCATAAGTATGAGATCAATCAGGTTTTCGCCTATTGTCTCCATTACATACTCGCCTCTTTTTACATGTTTCACTCGAAATCCTTCGATTTCGAGATTCTCTATCAACATAAAAGCCAAGTTCTCATCATCTTCCACTAATAGTATATTTTCCATAAATATAAGTTTGTAAAATGTGCTTAATTAATCTGTTTTTACAAAAATAATAAAATTTAAACATCCTTTTAGTCCAAGAAATAAAATTATCAATTATTTAGAGCTCGTTTAAATTTTATTCCGGACATCTGTAGGGGTGAAAAATCTTTCACCCGCTGTTTGTAGGGGCGTATAATTATATGCCCCTACAGGGTCTTTTATAAATCTGTAATTTCATTTTATAAAATTTAAAACAGGCTCTTATACTTTTGCCAAAGGCAGCTTTACGATAAACTCGCTTCCAACATTCAATTGGCTTTCCACAGAAATACTGCCTCCGTGTTTTTTTACAATTCGATTCACGTAATGCAATCCTATACCATGCCCTCTGGCATGAGTGGTTTTACCTACCCGCGAATATTTCTCGAAAATAACATCCAAATATTCGGGAGATATCCCCACTCCTGTATCCCTAACAGATATACAGACATTATTATTTTCTTGATATAACTTGATATAGATGTTTACAGAATCCTCTTTAGAGTATTTAATCGCATTACCTACTAAATTTGATAGCATTTGCTCTACATGATCTTCATCTGCCAAGATTATCGGGTTCTTCAATTCGTTATCTACATCTATTTCTACAGAACCGGGTGTGGTATCAATAGCATTATCTGCCAAATCGAAAACAATTTTAACAAGATCGATCTCGGTACAATTTAGGCTAAAAAGCCCCTCTTCTTCTTGAGCAAGACTCAATAACATTTCGGTTTTACTAATCATTCTCTGAATTTCCTGATTGGCTATTTTCAGCATGTGCTCTTTTTTCTCAGGGTTAGTCTTTTCATTTCTAAAAGAATCTATAGATTGAAGCAAAACAGACAACGGTCGTTTAAATTCGTGGGATATTTCGTAGAAGAATTCGTTTTTTACGGTTGCTAATTCTTTTTGCTTTGCTAAAACTTTCATTTGATTATATAGACTCCATATGCAGAAAATAGAAAGTATCAATGACAACGCTAACATCCATCCCATATTTGGATACCCCCCCCATTTGGGACTAATGATTACCAATCGGAGAGCTTTTGTTTGTTTTATATTCAAAGGAATGTCTTTCGAACATAAGGTATCTGTTGGCATAATTGAATCTTTGCAAGTTGTTCTCAATCCTTTATTTTCTACATCAACAATTTCAGAGTAAAACTTTACATTAATGCCACTCTCTTTTAAAAAACCCGCTGCTAAACTATCTATTACCTGCAACTGAATAGGATGCTTTCGGGAAATAAATTCTTCCATTGCTATCGTGACCGCTGAAACAAGTCCCCGACCTCCTTTTTTATTTAAACTTCTTGCATCCATCCGAGGAATTTTTGTTGTATCAACTCCCGGAGGTGGAGTTGTTCGAAATTGAATGTTGGGGGTTTCACCGCCATCCTTAGATCCCAAACGCAAGTTCAACTCTAAGTTATATGCTGACTGAGCAATCACATTTAGTTCTCGTTGAAGTAAGTTTACATTTGCCTGATACAAATGATACACCAATAAGGCTTGTAATATAAACACTATGCCAACAGCCAAAACGGACAATTTAGTGATATAAGTATGCTTCATAAAATGGTAAAGATTTAGTTATTTTTTCAGCGAACAATATCTATAAATTCAAATATAAAACAAAAACATAGAATGTCACCTATACGACAATTACATAACAAAAAAACTTAGGAGAAATACTAGAAAATATTTAACTCAAAAAGACATTTATTTAAGAAAAAAATGACTGTTTAGTTATATAAACACCTAATAATCAATCGTATATTTACATCGAAAAAATTCGCTAGAACATCAAAAAAATTCAATTATGAAAAAGAAATCAATCAATGATTTTAAAAAATTAGAAAATAAAGATTTAAAAAAGATCAACGGTGGTGGAAAAATTTTGACATGTGTAGATGGAGAATGGATTTATCTTGAATTTTAAAAAAAACTTCTATCCACAAACCTAAAAAAGCTAGTCCTC
Organism: Dysgonomonas sp.; assembly: GCA_031546965.1. GTDB lineage: Bacteria > Bacteroidota > Bacteroidia > Bacteroidales > Dysgonomonadaceae > Dysgonomonas_A. The sequence goes on along the minus strand of JAVBJR010000485.1, from coordinate 6,920 downwards.
TGACTAGCTTTTTTCACCTTACTAGTCCTTTTACTTCAAATGTACCTCGACTTTTTGAGTCGGATCTCCATCTCTGTTTCTTCTATCTACCGAAGCTACAAAATGATCAGCCAACAGGGCAAAAGCAGCACCCGTTATCGAATTTTCATTCAACGCTACAGGAGTACCCGTGTCGCCCCCTTCACAAATACTTTGTACAATAGGTATTTGTCCCAATAAGGGAACATTCATTTCTTCTGCTAAATTCTTCGCACCGTCTTTTCCAAAAATATAGTATTTATTATCGGGGAGTTCGGCAGGCGTAAACCATGCCATATTCTCTACCAACCCCAAAATGGGTACATTTACCTTTTCGTTGGTAAACATATCGATTCCTTTACGGGCATCTGCCAAAGCAACCTCTTGAGGTGTGCTCACCACAACAGCTCCTGTAATAGCCAGCGTTTGCACCAATGTGAGGTGTATATCGCTTGTTCCCGGGGGGAAGTCTATTAAAAAATAATCGAGTTCGCCCCAATTACCATCCGTAATCAATTGCTTCAAGGCATTTCCTGCCATAGCTCCACGCCACACAATGGCACTTTCTTTTTTCACGAAGAAGCCAATAGATAGCATTTTCACACCATACTTATCAACCGGAACTATCATTTCTTTATCTCCAATCAGTTCAAGCATGGGTTGTACCTCTTCTACATCGAACATCTTAGGCATCGAGGGTCCAAATATATCGGCATCGAGCACACCCACTTTATAGCCTTGTTTTGCCAAAGCTACAGCTAGATTAGCAGTAACGGTACTTTTACCTACGCCACCCTTTCCGGACGATATGGCGATAATATTTTTAACTTCGGGCAATAACTTTGGAGGGGCAGCAGGAGCCTGTACTTCTTTTGTTTTGACCTCGATATTTCCTTTAATATCTACATCGGGGCTTATATAGGTGAGGATTGCTGTTTCGCAAGCCTTTACCACCGATTTGATAAAAGGATCGTTTGGCTTCTCAAAAAACATCGAAAAGTTGACTTTATTTCCATCGATATGAATATCGTCCGAAACAAGCCCCATTTCTACAACATCTTTCCCTGTTCCGGGATAACGCACATTACGAAGTGCATCAAGAATCAATTTAGGATATATTTTTATACTCATTTGTATCGTTTTTTTCAGTAATAATATATTGATCTTGGGATCTCTTTTTAATGACGGGCGAATGCAATTCGCCCCTACAGGAGAAAATCCTTATTCAGTTCGTTTTGTCAATATCTGCGAATTACTTCTTCCGTAACTCCTATAACTGTCTTGCTCTATTTCAATATCAGGCTCAAGCCATTCGTCTTTAGGTGAATGTTCAAACTTAATGTATTTTATATTTAAACCACGTGCAATCCACTGCTGCTCATAGAAGGTTTTAATTGTCAATACATCGTCTACCAACCCCGAATGATACAAATCGTCTGTTTTGAAGAGTACTTTCAATTTATTGAGCTCTACCATTTTGGAAGTGTACGTAAACATAAAGTTGCTGTCGGACTTCAAATGGATGACTCCGTTGGGTTTGAGCAACTTACCGTAAAGCTTCATAAAACGGGTCGAAGTCATCCGCTTATTCACTTTATTCATTTGAGGATCGGGAAACGTTATCCAAATTTCAGAAACTTCTCCTTGCTCAAAAAAATTACTTAGCAGTTCGATATGGGTTCTCAAAAAAGCCACATTGAGTAATTCTTCTTCCAAAGATTGTTTGGCACCTGCCCACATGCGAGCCCCTTTAATATCTACCCCTATAAAATTATTTTCGGGGTATAGCTTTCCCAATCCAACAGTATATTCGCCTTTACCGCATCCCAATTCGAGGATTATCGGATTGTTGTTTTTAAAAAAATTTTCGTTCCATTTGCCCTTCATCTCAAACCCCTTTTCCTGCAATACAGCAAAAGGATATTGAAAAACATGAGGATACTCTTCCATGTTAGCAAATTTTGCTAATTTATTCTTTCCCATACATTAACTCTCTTAATACCATAAATATCTTGTTGAGATTTGAGTCTTTTTTTTGAGAATCTCATCCCTCTGGAATATATACATGAAAATATTTTGCTATACTTACACCGCAAATCAATAGACAAATATACATTAAAATCAGTATACAGGAAATATATAAAGAATACTTCTGACAAAAAGATATAAAAATAATTGTCTAAACATCTTTCGATAGATACTTGTTTAAATAAAACATATTTGTAACCAATAATAACTAGTTTATGGAATACGAAATAAAACATAATCCGGAAGAAGAGAGATTTGAAGCCATAGCAAATCAAGAAGTAATTGGGGTAGTTAATTACTATCAAGAGGATGATATAGTAATTGTTACTCACACAGGAGTAGAAACCAAATACGAGGGTCGAGGTATTGCTGCAGCATTAACAAAAGAAATGCTGTTCTATATAACCGTCAATAATCTAAAGGTTAACCCCTTGTGTTCGTACACGAAGGTTTATATAGAACGCCATCCCGAATATCAAAACTTGGTATTTGAGGAATTTGAATAACTAAAAATGGTTCGCTTTTATCGAAGCGAACCATTTTTAGTTATTATTTTATACCCAATTATTTATAGGCAAACTTATCCCAAGTATAAATCAGTGGAGCGTCTTTCAGAAACGGGCTGATTAGCTTGTAATCGTCTACAGACAAGTAGCTTTTTATATCATAAACGGCTTTTATATTCTTATCGGCAGCCGAAAAGCTAAGTTTTACGGGAGTCATATCCAAAGTTGCATACGCATTTTGGAACGCTTCGGAATTATGATCTATGTCGATCTTCAAAAAATTGTCTTTAGTTACTTTAGGAAAAATAGACTGAGTTAACGGTTTCCAATCGGTAGTATAAAAATCAATGCGGCTATCGCATGCCGTACCGCAAACAGTAGTTATTACCCCTAAGATCTGTGTATTATTTACTAACGGAAGCAGTTTAATCTGCATAGTTCCTATTTTAGATGTTTGCAGTGAAATGAAATCTTCCGAAAAATCGAGTCGCTTCACCGAATCTCCCATTATAGTCACAACCGTAATTTGAGCCGTATCTTTTTTAGCCGGAGTTATCAATACCTTACGCTGATCGAGTGCAATCCCCATCAACATATCGTCGGGCATAGAAATAATTAATGGCGAAATGTTTTGTGCCTGTGCTGCTAACCCTGTTAATAGTAAAGAAAGTATAAAGAATATTTTTTTCATCTCGTTGTATATAAAAAGTAAACAAGTGTACAAGTAAACAAGTATACTAAACTTGCAAACTCTAATGAAACTTATTTCGTACCCAAATATAGGAAAAACATTCCTATAATTATTAAAATCAAATCTATCGCCTTACCTTTTAAGTTTTTTTCATGGAAGAAGAATATTCCACCGATGAAAGAAACTACTACCGAACTGCGCCTAACCATAGATACAATAGAGATCATCGCATCGGAATCTGTCAACGCATAAAAATAAACAAAGTCGGCAATAGTCAAAAAAAGTGAAACCAAGAGGATGCTCCACTTCCAACTGAAAGCTGTTGTATTTTTTCGTTTGGGATACCATAATATAATAAGTATCGCAAACATCATTATACATTGATACAAATTATACCAAAACTGAACCGATGTCGAGCTGATTCGTTGCATCAGGTATTTATCATACAATCCGCTTGCAGCACCCAGAATAGCGGCTATAAAAATAAAAAACACCCATTTGTTTTGCCTGAAATGGATGCCTTCTTTTTTGCCCGTAGCCGATAATAAAAAGAACGAAACAATGGTAAGCAAAACTCCTATCCACTGGTAGATATTGAGGCGTTCGCCAAAAATAAGTAATGCCCCCACCAGTGTCATCACAGGGCGGGTTGCATTTATGGGTCCGGTTATGGTCAACGGTAAATGCTTAACCGCAAAGTATCCGAATATCCAAGAAGCCAATACAATAAGCGATTTGAGTATAATATAAAGATGAGCATCAAAATTGATTGTGGGCACAAAGAATATAGTATTCTCTAGCAACGCCGGATTTAATCGGGACAAAAGAAATAACGGAAGCAGAAATAAGGTACAAAAAAATGTATTCAGAAATAATACCGGTATCACCGCATTATTATGAACCGACATTTTTTTATTTATATCATAACAACCTAAAAAGAAAGCTGAAAGAAACGCTAAACCTAACCACATAGATAATATGAAAATGTGAAAATTCGCAAATTTGTTAATTGATTTTCGCCTTCTTTAAAGTCACATATAAGCAGACATATCCCATAACACCTGCCAAAAGCGAACTTGTAAGTATTACTATTTTAGATACATCTATTATTTGTTGATCATTAAAAGCCAAGAGCGTGATAAAAATAGACATGGTAAACCCAATTCCTCCGAGCAAACCTACCCCAATCATATGATACCAATTGACCCCTTCGGGCAATTTGGAAAATTTTGCTAAAACAACAATCAGGCAGGCTAAGGCAATTCCGATTGGCTTACCCAGTACCAATCCGCTAAAAATGCCGAGTGATATAGGTTCGGCTACAAAGGTATGCCAATTCGAAGAGATGGAAACGGCTGTATTTGCCAACGCAAACACCGGCAGTATAAAGAAGGTAACCGGCAGATGCAGTTTGTGCATAACTACCAATGAAGGAGAGCGCCCATCGGTTCTACCGGCAAAAGGGATCACCATAGCCAATAATACTCCCGAAATTGTAGCATGCACTCCCGAGAGCAACATAAAATACCACATAACTGCACCACCTATAAAATAAGGAATCAAAGAATAAACCCTCAATCTGCTTAAAACAATCAGAAAAGCAAATACACCCAATGATATTAATAAATAGATCGGCATCAAGTCTTTGGTATAAAAAATGGCAATAACTAAAATTGCTCCCAAATCGTCTACCACAGCCAAAGCCATTAAAAAAACTTTTAATGACATGGGTACTCGTTTTCCCAACAACGATAATACTCCCAAGGCAAAAGCAATATCGGTTGCCATAGGTATACCCAAACCCGATTGGGTGGACAAACCGCTATTGAATAAAAGGAAAAAAGCAACAGGCACTATCATACCGCCTATAGCCGCTGCTATGGGAAGAATGGCATTTTTAGGTTGCGAAAACTCTCCGATGATGATTTCTCTTTTCAGTTCTAAGCCAATCATCAGGAAAAAGATCGCCATCAAGCCATCATTGATCCATAATTCGAGACTCAAGCCGGCAAAAGAGAAATGCCAAAAATGAAGATACGCTTCTCGAAGTGGCGAGTTGGCTATAATCAAAGAAAGTATTGTACAAAAAATCAAGATAATTCCTCCTGATTTTTCGTCCTCAGCAATTTTTTCAAATAGTTTAGAATATATTTTACTCATCTAATTTAAAAATATGATCGGGATACTCTATTTCTTCCAAAAACAGAGCATTTCCGGGTACCGAAAATCCTGCAACACTTCTATCTTTGGCTTCTATAATTCGTCTCATACCCTGTTCGTCGAGTTTACCCCGTCCGGCTTCCAGCAACGTACCCACAATGGCACGAACCATATTGCGAAGAAAACGATTTGCTTTTATCGTGAAAATATAATCATCGCCCTGTTGTTCCCACCCGGCGTACATGATGGTACAATTGTTAGTATTCACATCCGTATGCAATTTGCTAAAACTGGTAAAATCTATATAATCGAATAATACTCGACTGCATTTATTCATCCTCTCCACATCTATATCACCATGCACCTTATATTTGTAAGGATACATAAACGGATCTTTTTGCGTAGTCAGATAGTAGCGATACAAACGAGAGGTTGCATCAAAACGTGCATGTGCATCGTCCTTTACGGGTACTACCTTATATATAACTATATCTTTGGGCAGAATGCGATTCAATTTATCGGTCAATAATGCAGTATTCAGCACTTCGGCTTCAAAATGAGCCATCATCTGTCGGGCATGTACCCCGGCATCGGTGCGACCTGCCCCCAAAATAGGGGTGGGCACTCGCAACAGAGTAGCCAACGCTTTTTCTATTACTTCCTGTATAGCAATACCATTGGGCTGAATTTGCCATCCACAATAATTAGTTCCATTATAACCCAAATACATGAAATATCTACTCATCGCCTAATTTCTGTTATCTGACCGTTATGTGGAAACAAGCCTGTTTGCGCTCATGCACCACATAGCACAAATTTCGCTGTCTCAAATCGTGTAAGACTTCGCCCAGTATAAGTTTCAAGCGATCTGTACTTATATCGTTTGTTCCTTCAAGTCCTTTTTTTTCGAAACGCCTCCACGAAATATCGAAAGTGGTGCCGTAGCAATGAGCCGAATTATCGCTCGCATTTCTATTTCGCTTTGTTAAGGCTGATACATCATCTAATGTACGGGTTACACTGGTAACAATTAACTTATAAACAGGTAATTTTTTACTGATTAATGAGTCTCTAAAGTTTGAACTGATCTGAACCAACAATTTTGAAGCATCGCTTACCAAATAAGGAACCGAATATTTTAGCTTATCCAATTTATATAAATCAAGTTCGACAGGAAGATGAACCATGTCTTTGAGATGCTGTATTGTATCGTCTCTTTCTGCCATGGGGGTAATACCCTTTCGTTGAGCTGCTTCCAAATGCAGTTCGGGCATATCATCAAACGATTTATACTTCCCTGCGAATCGGGTATATGCAGCCTCCACGTTATCAATCGACAATGATTCCTCTTGTTTGCCTTTGCAAGCTAGCAGGAAGAAGAAACTAATAGGTAAGAAAAGTAAAATACGAAAATCCATCAATATTTAATAAAGTAAATACCCTACAAAACAGGATACATTTGTCCGGAAAAGTTTATTGAACTACAAAAATAACGAAAATAAACCATTTTAAGTTTA
>JAVBJR010001162.1:0-3001 GCA_031546965.1 Dysgonomonas sp. | reverse complement strand
GTTAGCAACAATGAGAATTTGTGCAAAATGTGAATTTCCTGTGTGAAATATGCATATTAAAAAAACTCATTTGCATTTGAATTACGTTTTGTAAATATCTATACATTGCTCAGGTATGCATTCAGAATGATCAAAATATTATATCAAAATGATTGAGTTTATATAAAGGGAAAACACCTGATGGCTACAGCACATTCAGAATTTATGTAATACCAGTAATTACATAGATATGTCAGCTGCAGATGCTAATTCTGCTTTCTGGTATTATCGTCTGTTCAAAACAACTTTAATCTTCACCTGTGGGATAATTGGCACAGTCAGCAACATGCTGATCATAGGAGCAGTTCTTGTGGAAAGACGGTTAAAATATATTGGAAGCGCACTGATAGTTAATTTGGCTATAGCAGACATGCTTGTCACCTCCATTACATTTCTAATTCTTTCAATGAATATATGGTATGAAGGAATGGCCACAGATCCAAGATTTTGCGTGTTCTTGGGCACTGTCACGGTTTGGAGTTCCGCAGCATCTTTGCAGAATCTAACAGCTATTGGTTTTGACAGGTAACTGCATGCATATACTGTATGAATTCCACAACAGGGGAATGTTAATTTGTAATAAGTAATCCTGAAGAATATGGTTAGTTGAACGATTTTCAATTAAGATTTTGAATTTAAGGTGATTTCTGATTCATTTGCAGAACACATTCCTCGGAAATGGTTGCGAACTCCAAAAAATCTAAAGATGGCATATTTTTCCTCCAGTAGTTCTTCACATCACACTGTGGTTATTTCCAAAAAGGTATTGTTTCATGTTTGTACAAAAAAACTAATGCGAAAAACACAACTCAAGGACCTTGTGTGTTCAACCGTTTAATAGCTGAGCCAGGAGCAATTTTAGAAAAAGGACACTGTGATATGGATAACAACCTGTGGAATAATATATTGTCTTCACATTTTTTATATTTGTACCGGCACAAAACCTTTTCTTCTCCCACGCCCACCCCGCACCCACATTCCTTAAAGGTGACCTGACACCGAAAAATTTGGCATGTCAGATCTGGTTGAAACGGCAGGAATGAGCTTTTAACTTGGTAATGAAATGCTTTGAAAAGTTTCAGATTTTTCAATCCAATAGTTTTTAAGCTGTGAGCAGTTGAAATCAGACGATAAATGTGACAGCAAGTAGGTAAATTTGAAACCGTTACCTGCTTGCCGTCAAATACGTGCGCCGTCTGTGCCAGTATTGTTCCAGAACGCGGTAACAAAAAAAAAACGGCGGCCGACGTAACAGACACGCCTACGATCGTTCGACATTCCACGCAGGCGTTCCATACATGACGTCAGCGGCATCGGCGGCAAAATTGCGTTTCAAATTGCATTTCAAACGTCTACTTGTAAGATCGCAGCTAATAAATGCTTTTAAATTAATCCGAAGGAACACGTAGTTTAATTTTTAGTCATTTTAACGGATTGTAGTGTTTAAATGGTACCTTACAAAATGGTGTCAGGTCACCTTTAAGCTACCCCCAGACTGTGCGAACAAAAGCGGCAGCAGCAAGCAGCAGCACGAATTTCGGTCCGGTAGTGAGCAGGTGGCGAGCAGATTCGTGAGAACGTCCTCGCGCTATTGCTGCAAGGTTTTGGGCGCAATTGCTTTGCTCGCAGCTTCACCGATGGAGTAAGCGCTGTTCGCGCGAATTCCTTTGATGGTACCGACTCCTCGTGGAGCATCAGTGAGCGCGAATGCCAACACGAGGCAACGCGTTTATTTCTGCGTTGCTCGCTCCTGACGGTGCACAGATTTAGTGAGCACGAGCGATTTACTTCTGTTCGTGCTTGCTGCTGCCGCTTTTGTTCGCACAGTCTGGGGGTAGCTTTATTAGGTGTGGGTGCCCGCCACACATCCAGTGGCGAGTGGCCAGGGTTGGGGCCAATAAGAGCAAGGCCCCAACGGGGTATTTAGGCCCTTGAACAAAGTACCTCGGGGTTTTCTCATGACAAGTGTCATGTAATACCATGTAATAACATATAGTTTAGACAAACCCAAAGCCATTATCGGGACCTTGCAGATGAGTTCACATATTCTACTTTGTGAGAGTGTATCCCCGGTACAGCTCCGTGTATTTTTTTTTTGTAAACAATGATTGCAACTAACTTTTTGACTGCACCTCATATATTCAAAAATATGTTATGATGTATGTACATTAAAAGTGTTCATAATACCAAGGAGTTGATAATACAGTAAAACCTATTTAACTCGAACACGCACTGTGCAAGGAAATTCGTTCAAGATGGACAGGTATTCGACCCATACAGTTTTCGACTTGAACAGGTTTTACAGTACCTACTACAATTAGTAATTGCAAAGATCTTCGCTTAGACTGAGAATCTTTACTTTCTGGACACCTTGTATATATTCTACATTTAATTATTGTACGTACAATTTCAATTTCTGTATTTTAGGTATGTTCTCATCTGCCATGACAAAATCCACCGTCGTTTCTTTGGACCAAAATTAATGGCAGGCCTTGTGATATACACATGGGTTTCAACTGCCATCTTGCAAAGTGTTCTGATTTATTATGATGATCTTGGCTATGCTCCAAGCGAAATATGCTCAATACGTTACATCAATTTACCTATTTGGTTTAATCAATTTGTCGTCATTATTTATTGTATGTTGCCAATGGCTCTCTGCTTTTACTTCTATTTCAAAATCTTCATGACGATTAAAAAATCAAAGAATCGCATCGCAAACATTGCGAAAAATACTTCAGAAAAAGACAGCAGAAGTAAAAAACATGAAGCAACTTTGTTCAGAACCCTGATTTTTGTATTTGTTACATTTTTCCTATGCTGGACTCCTTATAACCTAGTTACAATGCTTGTTGATTACAAGTTTCAAGTGCCCAATGAAGTTTATGCCTGGTCTTCAAACGTGGCATTGATAAACAGTATTTTAAATGGATTCATATATGGGCTGTCTAATAAATTGTTT